>NZ_CALMCQ010000295.1 GCF_937863175.1 uncultured Meiothermus sp.
CAGAAATGGCCGAGATAAAGGGTCTGACGCCACCTGAGCTTCCTCGGGCTGAAATGATTGATCTGCAGACCACCTATACCCGTCTGTTCGTAACCAATCCGGCTGGACTGCCCTGCCCCCCCTATGTGGGGATGGCCCTGGACGAAAAGCTGTTCGGGGATGGTTTTGATCGTCTGCTCGAGCTCTACCAGACCGCCGGCCTCGAGACCTCTCCCGACTGGCGCGATCTGCCCGACCACCTGGCCGTGGTAGGCGAGGCCATGGCTCTGCTCGAGACCAAGCCGGCGTTAGCCCAAAGCCTGGCCCTGGAGTATTTATACCCCTGGCTCAAGCGCTATACCCCAGCCCTGCAGGAAGCAGACACCACCCGTTTCTACAGCAGTGTTGCGGGGTTTTTACTTCAAGTTTTAGAAGAGGTGAAGCGTGAAACTACAAAGGCGTAGCTTTATCAAGCTATCGGCTGCTGCCGTAGGTGCGATGGGGGTGGGCGGCGTGGCTGTAATGTCCAACCGGGCCAAGGCCAGCCCCTGGTACCACAAAGAGGTCAAAACCGTCTATTCCATCTGTGAGAACTGCTTCTGGCGCTGTGGTGTCAAGGTCAGTGTGGTGGGAAACCGGGTCTACAAAGCTGATGGCTACAAAGAAAACCCCAAAAGCCGGGGTATGCTCTGCCCGCGGGGACAGGGCGCGCCTGCCCAGACCTATGACCCTGACCGGTTGAAAAAACCCTTGATCCGGGTGGAGGGCTCTGAGCGAGGCTCGGGCCAGTACCGTGAGGCCAGCTGGGAAGAGGCCCTGGACTATATCGCCAAAAAAATGCTGGCTCTGAAGGAGAGCCACGGTACCGAGAGTATCGCTTTCTTTGGGCACGGAACCGGCGATTTCTGGTTTGTGGACTTTCTGCCTGCGGCCTGGGGCAGCCCCAATGCGGCCAAGCCTTCGGTCTCGCTCTGCACCGCCCCGCGCGAGGTGGCCGCACAGTACACCTTTGGCCGAGCCATTGGCGGGCACGAGCCCATTGACTGGCCCAACAGCAAGTACATTGTCTTGATCGGGCACCATATTGGTGAAGATACCCACAACACCCAGTTGCAGGAGTTCAGTGAGGCCCGGAAAAACGGGGCCAAGTTAGTAGTAGTTGATCCACGATTCTCAACTGCTGCTGCTAAGGCCGATCGGTGGCTGCCGATCAAGCCTGGTACAGACACCGCCCTGTTACTGGCCTGGATTCATGTACTGGTAAGTGAAAACCTCTACGACCGCGAATATGTAGAGAAGTACACCCTGGGCATGGACAAACTGATCCCGCATGTCAAAGACTTCACCCCCGAGTGGGCGGAGCAGATCACCGAGATCCCAGCCGGAGTGATTCGCGATGTAGCTCGCGAGATGGCAGCACAAAAGCCCAGGGCCATCCTGCCTCCCACTCGGCACACGGTCTGGTATGGTAACGATACCCAGCGCATGCGGGCTTCGTATATTCTCAACGTGTTGCTGGGCAACTACGGACGCGAGGGCGGCTTTTATATTGCCATGCCGCCCTTCCTCGAGGCCTTCCCCACACCCCCGCTGCCCCTGGTGCCAGCCGCAGGTGGATGTGCCGGCCCTGCCGCCGTCACTGAGCAGCCCGAGGGTTTTAGACCCCGCGCTGATGCTGGTAAGTTCTTTGCCCAGTCCACCGCGATCCAGGAGCTGATCGAGCCCATGATCACCGGCAAGCCCTATCCCATCAGGGGCCTGTTTGCCTACGGGATCAGCATGTTTCATACCATTCCCAATGTGCCGCGCACCAGGGAGGCGATAAAGAACCTCGACTTATACGTGGCCATTGACGTGCTGCCCAAGGAGCACGTGATGTGGGCCGATGTGATCCTGCCCGAGGCTACCTTCCTCGAGCGCTACGACGATTTCGTCACGGTTGCCCACAAAACCCCCTTCGTACAGGCCCGCTTCCCAGCACACGAACCGCTCTGGGATACCAAGCCTGGTTGGTGGATTGCCAGAGAACTGGGCAAGCGGATCGGCCTCGAGCAGTTCTTCCCCTGGCAAACTTTCGAAGAATACCTCAATACCAGGCTTATGTCGGTTGGGCTTGACCTCGAGACCATGCGCCAGATGGGTACTATGGTGCAGCGCGGCCGACCCTGGCTTACCGACTGGGAAAAAGAGGGTCGCCTGCCCTTCAACACTACATCCGGCAAGATTGAAATCTACTCTGAAGCCTTTGCAGCAGCTGGTTTTGACCCCTTGCCAAAGTACGAGGAACCCCAGCCCGTACCCCAGGGCTATTACCGACTACTGTATGGCCGCAGCCCCGTACATACTTTTGCCCGTACCCAGAACAACCCCGTGCTAATGGAGCAGGAATCTACCAATGCAGTCTGGCTCAACACCGAAGAGGCAGCGCGGCTGGGCTTCAAGCGGGGCGACTGGGCATTCATGATCAATCCCGACGGAATGCGCGAAGGGCCACTGCCGGTTCGGGTTACAGAGCGCATACGTAAAGACGCGGTATACATTACCCACGGTTTTGGGCACAAGGGCAAGGGGTTGAGCCTGGCTTACGGGCGGGGGGCCTGCGATGCCCATCTCCAGAACCATTACACCCTGGACAGGATCTCCGGCGGAGCTGGTTTACGTAACAACTTTGTCAGACTGGAAAAGGCTCCGCGTCCCAGGCTCAGGAGCGTAGTCCAGATCATCCGCGAGAGGAGGGGTTAGTATGGCGCGCCTGGCAATGCTAATTGACCTTAAGGCCTGCGTGGGCTGTGCAGCCTGTTCGGTGGCCTGCAAGATGGAAAATGAAGTGCCTGTCGGTGGTTCGAGGCTGTGGATTCGCGAACGCGAGATGGGCACCTTTCCCAACCTGACCGTGGAGTACCGCCCCGAGCAGTGCGCCCACTGCGAGAACCCGCCCTGTGTCCCGGTCTGCCCCACCGGCGCGACCTACCAGAACGAAGAGGGCCTGGTGCTGGTGGACTACCACAAGTGCATCGCCTGCTCGGCCTGTGTGGCGGCCTGCCCCTACGATGCCCGCTTCATTAGCAAGGCTGGCTACGTTGAGAAGTGCACCTTCTGCGCCCACCGTCTGGCCAGAAACGAGGAGCCGGCCTGCGTAACCACCTGCCCCACTTACGCTCGAGTGTTTGGCGACCTCGACGATCCAGATAGTGATATCAACAAGGCCATCCAGGCCGCAGGGCAGGGCCATGTGCTGCGCCCCGAACTGGGCCTCAAACCCAAAGTCATCTATGTCAACCCGCCCTCCAAGCAGGGACTCACCCGTAAGGAGGCACAATTATGAGCGAGTTCTTCTACGGCATCCCCAACACCGAGCCCTTCTGGACCGGGCTAAAAACGCTTCACTACGTGCTGGTGGGGCTGGCCGGCGGTATGGCCGTGCTGGCGGCTATCCTGACCCTGCGCCAGCATCCCGACCGCAACCGGTACCTGTGGCTGGCCGGCCTCTTCATCCTGCTGGATATGTTTGTGCTCTGGGCGGGCTCGTCGGCCCGGTGGTACTTCAGCCAGTTCTGGCTTTTCCTCAGCTTTGAGCCGAGGGCCCCCATCTGGTGGGGCACCTGGGGCCTCTCCTCTGCCCTTGCGTCAGTAGGGCTTATCCTGCTCAAGACCTGGGTGCCGCTGCTAAAGCGCATCCCCGAGATGTTGCTGGGCACAGTCATGCTGGTGGGCGGCCTGGTTGCGCTGGCCTACCCCGGTATCGCCCTGGTGGTCAACGAAAACCGCCCGGTGTGGAATGAGATGATGCTGGTCATCTTCCCAGTCACCGCCCTGCTGATGGTGCTGGCGGTTGCGATGCTGTTAGGCAGTGCCTGGGCCAGGCGCTGGGAGGTCATGGCCGCAGCGGTAACAGTGGCCTTGCTAGTGGCCTACCCCCTCACCCTGCAGGGCGAAGCTCGAGAACACTTCATGCGCGAAGGGCTGCTGGTCTACGCGACAGCCGGGGTGCTGGTGGCGGTTGCGCTGGTACTGTTCCGCAACCCGCGCCTGGCGGCTGGGCTGGGCCTGGCCGGGGCGGTGGGGTTGCGCTGGATGCTGGTGCAGGTAGGTCAGATTCAGGCCCCTGGGCTCTAAACCTGACTTTAGCGGGCACTCCCCCTGGTGGGAGTGCTTTTTTACGTCTGTACTTCCTCGAGCCTCCCTTCCCGCGCCAGCCAGCGGATGCCCTTTTCCAGGGCATATTCGCGCAAATCTTTCAGGTCAGTCGTCCAGGCCAGCTCGACCCGCCTGCCTTCAGCCCGCAGGCGTCGGGCCATGGCCCGATCCAGCGCCAGTACCTCGGGGGGTGTGGCGGAAAAGGGCGGACGCAGGGCCTCGATCACCCGCTCCAACCCCAGGGCAAAACCCGCCGCATAGGGCAGCATGGCCCCATCGTAGCGGCCCCCGCCCAGCAGGGGCAGGCCAAAGTCGGGGGTGTAGGCCTGGAAATTGAGACCGGTGTAAAAGGTCAGGAGCCGGGCCCGGCCCAGGTCGAGGAGC
This sequence comes from uncultured Meiothermus sp., assembly GCF_937863175.1. GTDB lineage: Bacteria > Deinococcota > Deinococci > Deinococcales > Thermaceae > Meiothermus. The sequence continues at coordinate 4,501 of NZ_CALMCQ010000295.1, forward strand.
AGGGGCACCTCGGGCAGCAGGGCCAGGACGGCCTCGAGCCAGTCCAGACCAGCCTGAGCGCGGCCCGCCAGCGGCAGCTTGCGGGCTTCCTCCAACACCCCACGCCCCCCATAAAGGTCGGGTAGGGCCAGAATCGCTTGTTGCAAACCGGGATGAACCTGGTACTCCTTCAGCAAAGAACCCAGTTCGGGGCTGTTTTTGCGGTGGATGGCCTGGCGCAACAGCTCTTGCTGCACCTCCGATAAACCTGTCGAATCCAGCAAATCCCGCACCAGCGCGGGCAGCCCCACTTCAATTTTGGCCTCGGAAAAACCAATCAGCCGCAATGCCTCCCAGGCCAGTTCCAGCACCTCGGCATCGGCCTGGGGGCTCGAGACCCCAATCAGCTCGGCCCCCACCTGGCTAAACTCGCGGCTTCGACCCAACTCCGCATTGGCCTCCCGCAGCCAGAGGGTTCCGGCATACTGCATTCGCTCTGGCTGACCAGAGGTAAGCCGACCGTTGCTGCGCAAAAGCCCGGCCACCGCTGTGGTGAACTCCGAGCGCAACGCCAGCACCTCGCCGGACTTGTCCACCAGCTTGAACGAGCGCTCCGCCAGGGGGTGCTGGGGATCGTAGACTTCCAGCGCAGGTAACTCCACCGGCTCGTACCCCCAGCCATACAGCAGTCCTGCCAGCCGCTCCTGCAGTTCGCGGCGCAGGCGGGCTTCGGGGGGTAG
>NZ_CALMCQ010000296.1 GCF_937863175.1 uncultured Meiothermus sp.
CAGGCTCTTAATCGTGAAGGGACTGACGTACTTCGGCGGAACCACCTATATGCTGACCAGGGCCCTCAAATACGTGGCAGACTGCGGGGCCAGGGTCTCCAACAACTCCTGGGGCGGCTCGCAAAAAAGCAAAGCCTTCGAGGATGTCCTCCGGTACGGAACAGCCAGGGGACATGTGTACGTCTTCGCTGCCGGCAACTCCTTCGACCTTGGCAACCCTCCCTCCGACCCGGTGCAGAACAGTATTAGCAATCCTGGGGTGATTGGGGTAGGGGCCATGAGCGCCAACAACCTTCGTACAGCGTTTTCCAGCACTGGGCGCTATGTGACGGTAATTGCCCCCGGCAACGCAATTCTCTCCACCATACCCCAGGAACAGGGCAACCCTGGCGACCCCTACGGCTTCTTGCAAGGCACCTCGATGGCTGCGCCGCATGTGGCCGGGGTGGTGGCCCTGATGTTCTCTGCCCAGCCCAGCCTTACCCCCCTCCAGGTACGAGTAGCGTTGGAGCAAACCGCCAATGCGACCCTTACCGCCCAGCTCGCCAAGCCCGACTATCAGGCAGCCATTCCAGGGCAGTTTGGCTATGGTCTGGTGGATGCTAAAGCGGCGGTAGACTACGTGAAGGCAAACTACTAGGCCAGGTTTCGTGTGTAAAGTCGCTCGTCCAGCTCATAGCCGCAAATTTTGAACTACCTGTCCTAAAGCACAACCGATGCCGCCCATCCGGGCGGCATCGTCTATGAAGGGGAAGTTAATCCCGCCCCAGAGGCCCCTCAGTCTCTGGAGTTATGCTTATCCAATGCAGTGGATACTGGTTTTGTTAATCGCAGGTCTGGCGCTGGCCCAACCTGCACCCATTCCACCGCCCCGCCCACCCGAAGAGCCCCCTGGAGCGGGGATGACCATCGAAATACAGGTACAGCTGTGGAACAAGCCTGCCGAGGGCCTGATCTTGACCCTGGGCCGTCGCAGCGCAGAGGGCCGTCCCATTGCGAATAACATCCGGCCCGCCATGCGCGTCAGCAATGCCAGAGGAGTGGTGCTGTGGTCGGGCCTGCCGGACGGAGTCTGGATCGTCAACCTGCGCGACCCCAGAACCGGGTTTGCCCTCTCGCTGCCGGTTCAGAGCGAGTTCCTCAATCAGCCCATCCAGATTGGGCCCTACACGGTTCAGCTCTTTATGGCACTGCCTTGAGGTAGGCTTCCAACCGCGCCAATGCCTCGAGCATATTCTTGCGACCAAAGCCCAGGCGCAAAAAACCCGGGCGGTCATAGACCTCGCCTGGAACCAACAGGGTGCTCTGCTTGTCCACCAGGTCCTGAACGAAGGCTGCCGAGCTAGTAGGGAGTTTGAGCTTTGGAAAGGCAATCGGCCCGGCCACTGGTTTTACCCAGGTCATTGCTTCCGACCAGCGCTGGAAAAATCTGTCCAATAGTTCTATGTTATGGCGTACAATTGCCAGGTTTCGCTCGAGCAGTTTCCCCCGGTTTCGTAAAGCCAGAGCTCCTAAAAACTCGCTCGGAGCCGAGTTGCAAAGCGAGGTATAGTCCTTCAGCTCTTGCAGCCGGGCAAAGATTTCGCCATCCCGGGTGGCAATCCAGCCAATCCGCAGCCCCGGCAGGCCATAGCTTTTGGACATCACCCCCAGGCTGGTAGCTCTGTTGTAGAGGTCGCAGACGGCGGGCAAACGGTGTTGTGGAGCGTGCTCGAGCTCCCGATATACTTCGTCAAAGAACAGTCGAATCCCCCGTGAGCGAGCCAGTTCAACCATAGCTTGCTGCCCAGCATGGCTCAGGTGTGCGCCGGTGGGGTTGTTGGGGGTGGTCAGCACAATGAGTCTGGTGTTGGGCCGGATGTTCTTTTCCAACCCGTCGAGTTCCATCGCCCAGCCATTCTCGAAATGCAACGGCCACTCCGTCACCTCAGCCCCCGTAGCCCTGGCAACTTCGAGGTGGGACTGGTAGCAGGGCGTTTGGATGATGGCATGGTCGCCCGCCTGCAACGCTGCGTTCAGATACCAGAAGATAGCCTCTTCCGCTCCGGCAAACACCAGCACTTGCTCTGGGGCAGTCGCGCTATAGATTCTGGCGATTTCTTCGCGCAGGTAGGGTGCTCCAGGGGCTTCGGTATAACCGAGCCAGTGGTTGTGAAACTGTTCTGTGGCTCCCGGCTCCAGCGCCAGCAGATCGCCAATGTTCACCGACTCGCTGTCCGAGCCGCCCAGCATGTAACGGGCGGTGAACTCGAAGGGAACGAAGAAGCGCTCGAGCTTGAAGGGTTGCAGTCTCACCAGGCCAGTTTTTCACAGCCCATCACCTGCAAATGGTGTTGTATCGCCCCATACACCAAACAGCATGCCGCCAGATCTGGCGGCATATATCTACCGGCTTTGGGCCTCCAGCTACTGGCGCTCGGCTTCTTTACGCCTTGTCGGCCACCACCAAGACCTTAAGGGTCATGGGAACCTCGGGGTGGGGCTTGTAGGCCAGGGTGTAGTCGCCCAGGTCTTTGATCGGCTTGTCC
>NZ_CALMCQ010000297.1 GCF_937863175.1 uncultured Meiothermus sp.
CACGCGTGTGAAGCGTGTGCTCTCCCGCTGAGCTAATCGCCCTGGTTTATGGCTTGCCCGGCAAGCGCTAGTAAAGGGTAGCACTCACACCCAGGGGTGTCAAGACAAAAAAAGGCTAAAATAGCCCCGATGGACACAGCACTTTTAATCAAGATGGGTGGTAGTTTGAAGGGTGGGGGTGAACTCCTGGATGAGCTTGCGGCCTATCCGGGCTCGCTGGTAGTGGTGCATGGGGGTGGCCCCAGCATTGGGGAGTGGCTGAATCGGCTGGGCTTCCAGACCTACTTTCACCAGGGTATGCGGGTCACCCCTCCCGAGCAGATGGAAGTAGTGGAGATGGTGCTCACCTCCCTGGGCAAGCAGCTGGCCAGCGGTCTATCGCGGCGTGGACGGCCGAGCGTCGCCCTTACCGGACGCGATGCCGGACTGCTGCAAGCCGACTTGTTCGATCCTGCGCTGGGCCGGGTAGGCGAGGTGTCCAAAGTTAATACCGACCTCATACAAAGGCTACTCCAAACGGGTCTGACCCCCCTTATTGCCCCCATCGGACTTGACGAGCAAGGCCCCCTCAACATCAATGCCGATACCGCAGCCGGGGCCGTCGCCGGAGCCCTGCACCTTCCCGCCGTCTTCCTGACCGATGTGGTGGGGGTTCTGCGCGATCCGCAGAGCCCTTCCAGCCGCTTTACCCAGCTTAGCGAGTCGCAGGCCCGGGCTTTGATCCAGGATGGAACCATCTATGGCGGCATGATTCCCAAGGTCCAGGCAGCATTAAACGCACTGGGCAAGGGCGCCCCCTGGGCCACCATTGCTAAGGGAACCCAGGGCGTCTTGCAGGCCGTGCTGAAAGGCACCACCGGTACGCGGGTGATGGGCTAAGTAGAATTGCCAGCAGATCTGGACCGAAACCAGGCGCCAGTAGGGTAGCTTCGGATAATTTGCCTGGAGCGCCAGCTCAGGGTAATCAGGGGGAGGCCGCCGAGATCCACACCGGGCACTGATCTCCGGATCATTGGGTCCTTAAGGGGTCGGCAGCAGGCCCTGCGCCCGGTTATAGACCCGCACCTGCAAGCTTCCTTTCTTGCACCGGTGCAGCAGGTTGGCGTTTCCCCCTTCGGCAGTCGCACGGATGTAATGTAGAGCTTCTTACACGAAGCTAGTTCTGATACCATCGGGGACGGAATCACAAACCGCGTGGGGCTGGCCAAACTCCGTACTCAGCACCTGCTCGGGGTGTCCTTTCCTGGCTTAGGGGGTACGGATACCGCAGTCCGCTTCCATGTTGCAATCATCAGAATCGGCTATCCTGGAGTGGATGTATAAGAACCTCCAGGCTTTTATCCGCGAACTCGAGCGTCGCCAGGAGCTCGTCCGGGTCAAAGAATCGGTCTCGAGCGAGCTGGAAATCACCGAGATCGCCGACCGTATGGTCAAGTCGGGCGGCCCCGCCTTGCTGTTTGAAACCGTACAAGACCGCGATTTTCCGGTTTTTATCGGAGGCTATGGTACCGCAGAACGCACCGCTGTGGCCATGGGCGTGAAAAGCCTGGACGACCTGGCCATCCGGGTCGCCAGCCTGATGAAGCTCAATCCTGGCAAGGGCGGCCTCAAGGCGGCTTTCGCCTTGTTGCCCAAGTTGCGCGAGCTGAAGGGTTTCTTTCCCAAAAAAGTGCGCGGCGGCCCAGTGCAGGAAGTGGTGCTGCGGGGGGAACAGGTTAACCTGGGCAGAATTCCCATTCTGAAATGCTGGCCCCTGGACGGCGGCCCGTTCATAACCCTGCCGCTGGTGATCACCAGAGACCCGGAGGCGGGTGAGTTGAACCGGGGGATGTACCGGATGCAGGGGCTGGACAAGCAGAGCACCGCCATGCACTGGCAGTTGCACAAGGTCGGGCGGCGGCACTACGACAAAGCCAAAAAACTGGGCAAGCGGCTGGAAATCGCGGTAGCCATTGGAGGCGACCCCATCCTGACCTACGCTGCTACGGCCCCAGTGCCGCCCATTCCGGGCGTGAATGAGTTCAACCTGGCCGGGTTTTTGCGCGGGAGGCCAGTTGAGCTAACCCCGGGCATTACGGTGGATCTGCCCGTGCCCGCCGAGGCCGAGTTTATTCTGGAAGGCTACGTAGACCCCGCCGAGGAGCTGGTGGTGGAGGGGCCGTTTGGCGACCACACCGGTTTCTACACCCTGGAAGAGCCCTACCCCCGTTTTCACGTGACCGCTATTACCCACCGCAAAAACGCGGTCTACCCCGCGACCATCGTGGGCCGACCCCCCATGGAAGACGCCTACCTGATCGAGGCTTCCGAGCGGTTGTTTCTGCCTGCTGCCCAGCTCATCCTGCCGGAAATCCACGACTACCACATGCCGCCGGCGGGGGTGGCTCACAACTGGGTGAATGTCGGCATCGAGAAACGCTACCCCGGTCAGGGTTACAAGGTCGCCAACGGCCTGTTTGGACTGGGACAGATGATGTTTGCCAAGGTGATGGTGGTGCTAGATGCCGGTGCGCCCCTCAAAGGCCCTGCCTCGCTGCAAGCGGCCCTCGAGCGGGCCCTGCCGGGTCGCGACACCCTGGTCTCGAGGGGCCCGATTGATGTGCTGGATCACTCGTCCCGTGCGATGGGTTTTGGCGGTAAGCTGATAATTGACGGCACCACCAAGCTAGAAGAAGAAGGCGGCACCCTCCCCTTTGCTCTCCAGGCACATGCCAGCCTGCCGGGTATTCCAGGGGTGCAGCAAAAACAACTTCCGGGCATCTGGATGGTCACTTTAGAGAAAACCCACCCCCACCAGGCCAGAGAAATTGCCGAGCGCCTGCGGGTAGCGCCCCACAGCGCGGGCATCCGCCTGATGCTCCTGACCGACAGCGACACCCGCCTCGAGTTCGACGAGGTGATGTGGGCAGTGCTCAACAACATAGACCCCGAACGCGATGCCTGGGTAATGCAAGCAGTGGAGGGCCCCTTGCTGGTGCTGGACGGTACCCGCAAGCTGGCCGAGGAAGGCTTCAATCGCCGCTGGCCGCCCAAAATCCTGATGTCGCCCGAAATGGTCGAGCGCGTGGACGAGCGCTGGCACCGCCTGGGGCTGCCTGCTCTGCCTCCCAAAGGTACTACGGTGGTCGCCAGGGACTGATCCCGGATTTGGGTGGATGGTCTCCCGGCGGGCGAGGGCTTCACAAACCTGAACCACCGCTGGCATGGAAGGGTCGCTTTGCCAGGCCGGTGTGAGTCATATAACCGGGTTTCCCGCCGTCCAGCGGCTACCCTCGTCGTATGAAAGCCTTCCTCCTTTCCTGGCTGCTCCTTTTGGGGGCTCCGGTTCTGGCTCAGACCCTGGTTGAGGTAACCACCGTAGCGGCTATCGCCTCCACCCTTGACGCCAGTGTGCGTTTTCCTTCTGGCTCCTTCCGGGCCGGACGCGGCAGCGACGCGATTGTGGCCCGAATTCCCGATGGAAGCCGGTTTAATCTGGAAGTCTATGCCGCCAGGGGTCTGGCCGCACGCCTGCAAGCGGGGTTTGTGCAGCAAATCCTGACCAGCTTTGCAGTAGCGGGCTACTTCGTGGAGCGGCAGCAAGAGACGCAGGTCGCGGACGAGACTCGAACCCGCTTCGACCTCAAGGATGGTGCAGGCAGGGCAGCCATCCTGTTTGTGGTGCGCAGGGGCGATGAACTGGTCTACGCCTTTGGCCGGGCGAGATGATGCCGATAGCACGGGGTGCCCTTCGCATGGGTTGAGTCTACGGTCAGGCCCGAAGATGGCTCAGGGTGGGGGCCGTTTCGCCCGGCCCTGGATGCAGTGCCTGCGAAAATCGCGATAAGCTATGGTTTATGGATGGGCCTGTGCGCTGGTCGGAGCTCGAGGCCAGGGTGGATCTGGGCGAGTTGCCTGCTTTCCACCGGGCTTTCCTTAACCTGCACCGCCCCGAGCTTTCCGCCGACACCCTGCCGCTGCGGCGGGTGCAGCAGTACGTCAGCCAGACCCTGTATGCGCTGGTCAAAGCGGGTAGGGCCAGACGCGTGGATGAGGACTTTGAAGTCCCGCCGGAGGTCATCCCCGAACCCTACCGAGGGCAGATCTGAATTTGCCAGCCTGTTCTGGCTGCTCGCACCTGCCTCACACTTCCCCCCGCACGATTTCCCGCTAATATATTGGGCGTTATGCGCGTCATCGTGATTGGGGCCAGGGCTAGTTTGCTGGCTCAAGCTCAAACCCGCTGGGTGGTGGAACGCCTGAAGGAAAACTGGCCCGAGGCCGAGTTCAAAATACGCACCGTACAGGCCAGAAACGCCTCCCAGGATAGTGCAGAAGCCCTGCGTCAAGCGCTTAGTCAACGGGAAGTGGACATTGCGGTGTATTCCCTGAAGCATCTGCCCACCCTCGAGATACCGGAGATTCATCTGATTGCCGTACCCAAGCGGGTAGAGCCCCGGGAGGCCCTGGTGGGGCGCAGCAGCAAGCGCCTGGAAGATTTGTCCAGGGGCGCGGCGGTGGCGGTGAACAGCCTGCGGCGCAAAGCGCAGTTGCTGGCCTACCGCCCCGACTTGAACCTGTGTGATCTGGAGGGCGATGTAGACGACCGCCTGACCGCTTTGGGAACCGGTGAGTATGACGCCGTGATTATCGGGGCGGCCAGCCTGTTGCGCCTGGATCTGCACAACCGCATTGACCAGTTGATCGCCCCCGAAATTGTGCTGCCGGCGCCCGGCCAGGGTGCCCTGGGACTGGAAGTGCGCCAGGGGGATGACTGGGCCGAAGAGCTGGCCTACAGCCTTAACCACCGCGCCTCCTTCGTGCGCGTGACTGCCGAGCGGGCTTTCCTGCGAGCCCTGGGCGCTGGCGATGAGTGTGCCGCAGGAGCGCTGGCAACCTTGGAAGACGACGATACCCTGGTCTTGCAGGGCGTGGTCTGCTCTCCCGATGGCCGCGAACTGATCCGCGCCGAGATCGAGGGCGATGCCGAAGAAGCTGCCGAGTTGGGCAGCGATCTGGCCCAGGACTTGCTGGCCGAGGGTGGACGGGAGTTGCTGGAAGTTGTGCAGGCCAGGTAAAGGGCAGTAGGCGGTGACCCTAAGCCCTACCGGGTTTCATCCCGCAATTCTGAGGTAAACTCGAGGTAACGGGTCGGGATTGTGGCCTTTGTCCTAGCCGGCTGGTTATAATCTAGGGATAACGATGGGAATGAAACGTTTGACCAGGCAGCGCAAGGCCGTACTCGAGGTGGTTCGCCACGCCCGGGGTCACCACCCCGATGCAGCCTGGGTGTTCACCGAAGTTCGCAAAACCGTGCCCAGCATCAGCCTGGGAACCGTATACCGTACCCTGGATACCCTCATCGAGGAGGGCTATCTGCTCCCCCTCTCGCGCCCCAATGAGGCCCTCCAATACGAGGCCAATCTGGACGGGCACCTGCACTTGATCTGTCGCAGTTGCAACGAGTTTTTTGACATCGTGCATCCACTGCCCGACCTCTTGAGTGGGGTCAAGGCCAGCTACCCCGAGTTCGAAATTGACCGTGTGCAGGTCGAATACCAGGGCATTTGTCCAAAATGCAGGAGCAGTGCACAATAGAGCGTTCGTTACATGGGTTGCGCCTGGTGACGAGTTGGCAAATCGCGTCAGAACCGGGGCAGATGCATCCGTCCTGGATGCAAAGCGAGTGAAGGGCAACCAGTCCCCCTGCCCCATCCCGAAGCGTAAACCAGGCTGTATTCGTCATCAATTGGGCCGTACAGCCCTTTCGTAAAATGCAGTCACTGCAGGATCAGCCGAGCCAGTTCCTGCGGCTTTTCTTGCTGCGGCAGGTGACCACAACCGGGAATGAGGTGGAGTTCTGCACCGGGAATCCAGCTACACAGCAGCTTGCCCGCCTCCACCGGAATCAGCAAGTCCTGCTCGCCCCAGACCAGGGTGGTGGGCACCTGGATCCGGCCCAACCGGGCAGGGTTGGGGTTGCCCAGCAACCCTTCCAGAGCCATCCAGCGGAAGGTTGAAAAATAAGCCCGGCGCTGGTCGTCGCTCCAGACCCGATCCCAGACCCGCTCCCGCAAAAACTGGCGGTCTTCGGGGGAAAGGGCATCCAGGTTGCCATAATAGGGCCGCAGGCTTTCGTAGGCCGCATCCTGCGAGTTGCGGAAACTACTGTAAATTTTTTCACCCTGGCCTGGAATCAAAAACATCATCTGTACCTTACCCAGCTTGCTGCGCACCGGAGGGCCATCCACCAGTACCAGCCGAGCTACCAGGTCAGCACGGCGCCCAGCCACCCGCAAAGCTACGGCTGCACCCATGGAATTGCCTACCAGCACGGCTTGCGGAATTTTCAGGTTTTCCAGCAAGGCCACCACCGTATCTGCAAAAAAGGTGAGGGTATAGGCCCGCCTGGGGTGATCGGAACGACCAAACCCAGGCAAGTCGGGGGCAACCACCCGTCCACGCCCCATCAGCAGCGGGAAAATCTGGCGCCAGCTATCCGCCTCATCTCCCAACCCATGTATCAGCAAAAACGTTATATCCTGGGCACTGGTAGCCCCAGAGTCGTAGATGTGTAGTCCAACCCCATTCGCATTGACCCTGCGCTGATAGGGCTTTAGACTGTCGGGAACATTAAATTTGGGTTTCATATGCTCCTGAGTGGCTCCGGTGTGCATCTGCTACCACATCCACTCCATAGGGGTTCAGGCGCTGCACGTTTGCCATAGCGCATCGGCTTCCGACCCTATCCGCTTGACAACCTGTACGATGGCGCAGTTTATGGCCACTGGTCTAGAGTCCTGTGCGTGTCGCATAGGGCGATCCAGAACCCCATCTCGGTGCCAAGCATCACCTCCGCTCAAATCGCCTCCGCCAGGCGCTTGAAGGCTTCGGGCATCTCGGGTCTGGCTCCCCCATTGGCCCAACTGAAGCGCAAATCCATCAGGTTGCCTGCCCCCACCCCCATACCGCTGGGGAAAAGCGCGGTGTAGTCCAGCGGATCGGTTACTTCCTCTCCCCCAAAGCTCTCGCGAAACCGCCGCACTTCCAGGGGATGCCCAAAATGAAAGGCGTAGGTATCGGCGAGTTCCTGCCATAAAAAGCGCGGCTTAAGGGGGGGTTCGGCCAGCTCGCCCCGGCGGCGCAAGAAGGCCGAGGCCCGGCCAGGACGCAGGCGAAGGGTGGCCTCGAGGACATCCCCCATCGCCCCAAAGCTGCCCACAAAAGGCCGCACCAGATCGTACCCCTGGACGTTTTTCACCGTGAGGCCCCCAGCCCGGACGGTATGTCCTTTGGGCGATTTGAACTCGAGCCCCAGCACCTCGCTCCCCATAAAAAAAGTCTGGGCAAACCCTCCTCGCTTCAGCAGGCCGTCCAGCCTGCCGGGTAGCTCCACCGGTGGGAAGGGGGGGAAGAGCCCCTGAGGCAGGGCCTCCCAGATCTCCGTCAGCCGGGTATCGCCGGTGGCAGTCAGGTACTGGTCGGCGGCGGAAACCTGTAATACCGGCATGCCCTTATGCTATAAGCCAGGGCTCAGCGAAACAACCCGCACCGTGCCTGGTAGGGGTCGGAAATCAGGCCAGGCTGGGTGCTGAACCCCATGGCATAGCCGCTCTTCATCTCTGGCCAGCCCAGTAAAAACGGCTCGCCACTGGTAGCAAAGTTGAGCCAGTGGGACTGTAGCTGGCGGGCCAGAGTCCTGGACTTGTCCATGGCCTCTAGGGTTAAAAACAGGACCAGCGCAGGCCAGCGGGTCTCGGTTCCAAACAACAGCGGCAACTCGATGCCATGAAAGCTGCCCAACACGTCCAGCACCGGCGAAACCCAGCTCATCAGATAGGCATAGGTGGGGGCGTGGTCGGCCTGGACGACTCCAGCCGCCAGCGTGGGGCAGAGCAGGATTCGGTCACTCTGAAAGTGAGCCCAGGCTTCGTTGGGATGGGAGTAGCGGGCCTGGTAGAGCGCAACAGCCTGAGCGCCCCTGCCGGGCAGCTTCCCTTCCACCCGTCTGGCAAACTCGAGCCAGTCGGACGGCCCTGCCAAACGCTCCCCCCAGGTCTCCTGGGCGGTTGCACCCACAATCAGGGGGATTCCTCCGGCCTCGCCCTCGCGCAGGGCTTGCAGGGGTGGTTTGTTCAACACCACCCCATCCAGATGGGGCTTCCAGGGCACCTCGGAAAACTCCCCGACCTCGACCCGTTGCAACAGCGCCCCGATGCTGCGGTCTTCGGGAGGGAAGAGCCGCTCTAGCGGGATCTGGCGCAAACAGGCCAGGTCATCGGAACTGCAACCCAGCTGCGCCGCCCACTGCTGGCCAAACCCAAAGCCCTGCTCGAGGGTTCGCACATAATCGCAGCCTCCCGACTGGAGGATGGCCTTGTGAAACAGCCCTCGGGCGCCCGGGGTCGCCAGCAGGGTGCAGACCGCCATCCCGCCCGCCGACTGCCCGAACAGGGTGATGTTGTGGGGGTTTCCCCCAAATGCCTCGATATTGCGCTGTATCCAGTGCAGGGCTTCCAGCATGTCCAGCAACCCGTAATTACCTGCCGAGCCGGAAGGCGATTCTCGTTGCAGCGAGGGCAAAGCCAGCCAGCCCAGCGAACCCAAGCGGTAGTTGATGCCCACCACCACCGCCCCCTGGGAGGCCAGCGATGTGCCGTCGTAGAGGGGCTCGGCCCAGCTTCCCCCGGTATAGCTGCCCCCGTGAATCCAGACCATCACCGGGTAGCCACCCTCGGGGGGGGCAGCCATCGGCATCCAGACCCCCAGGTTCAGACAGTCTTCGCTTTGGGGTGGGATGTACCCGCCCAGCCGGGTGGTGAAGACCCCACGCTGGGGACAGGCATAGCCCGGCTGGGTCGCTCTGAAGACGCCTTCGAGGCGCAAGATGGGCTGCGGGGCTTTCCAGCGTTCGGCTCTGGCGTAGGGGATGCCGAGAAAATAGGCCACCTGGGCTTTTTCGTTGAGGCCCCCTAAAATACGTCCCTGTGGGGTGAGCACCAAAGCCGATTGAGCCCAAGCAGCGCCGAGCAGAACCCCTAAGGCAACCAGCCGGTGCATATTTTTGTATTGTGTACGAGAGCGGGGTTTCTGGCTGTGTCCAGGGTCAGAAATCGTCGGGCGTCAGGGGCCGAGTGTCCTGGGCCGGTAATGTTGCTGGACAACTGCCCGGGGCTATGAACTTCATCTTTTGACTTTGAGGGTTTACTGTTTTCCGCTCAGCCTGCTACCAGAGGTAGAGCACCGCAATTTTGAAGGGGTAGCGGTCGGAGATGCCCACCTCGAGGGCCATCGGATCAAGGTACAGCCGCCCGCCCAGCCCATAGGCCAGGTTGAAGCCGCCCTCGATGCCCAACCCGAGATAGCCCGAAATGACCCCACCGGGAATCTCGAGGCTGACCACAGGCCCCAGGTGAAAACCAAAAATGCTGCCCACCGTGTTGAAGCTGAGATCTGCACCCAGACCTGCCGAAAGGGTAAGATCGGCCACCGTAAGAGCCGGTAGCAGATTGGCCTTAACCAGTGCCCAGACTTCAACATTATCAAAGCTGGTGGGCACAATGACCTCGAGATCCAGACCGGTGTCAATCCCCAGGGGGCTGAACGGCAGTCCCATACTGGTCTGCACCATCAGCCCCCGATTGATCCCAAACCCCACCCCCACGGTGTTTTCGGGGTAGGCCGGAGCCTGGGCAAAGGCTAAACCAGCAACCAGAGTCAGCAGGGCAAGCAGTCGCTTCATGATTCCTCCAAGATCCGCCCCATCATAACAGGCCGATTTCAGGAAACGGCGGGCTTTTTTACTGCCCAGTGCAGAATCCTGGTTCGCCTTCGACCAACCCCTCAAGGACGTTTGTCCCTTTTGCAGCCCGGTCATACTATGGCTTATATGTGGCCCAGATCAGGCCCGGCCCGTGCCGACCGTCTTCTGCAGACGGGCTGGGTGGTTTTTCTTTCGGGTCTGGTTTTGCTGATCTCCACCCAGTTTATTCTGCGCGACCCTCGCAGTCTGATTCTGCCCAGCACCTTTCTGAACCACCAACTCTGCAAGGGTTCTTCCGGCCCGATCCCAAATCAGCCATCAAACCCCGGCTCTCACTCCGGTGGGCACTGCCCCCTCTGCCTGATTCAGAGCTTTAGCGATGGTCAGGTGAGGCTGGTGCTGTCACTGCCCGTCCGGGTGTTGCACCCTTTGTACAATCTTGACTCGAGCTCACTCGAGGCCGTTCCCGGGCGGACGGTTGAGCTTCCCCGGATTCGCGCCCCACCCGTCGGAGGAGCCCCTGTAAGCCATGGACGCAGTAAGACGCCCGGGCCACCCTTGGCTTTGGCCTGGACTACACCTCTACCAGGCCAAGGGTGGGGTGGATAGGATCAGTGGACTAAAGCAGGGTTAATGGGCCGGTTCCGGGGGGTTCGAAGG
>NZ_CALMCQ010000298.1 GCF_937863175.1 uncultured Meiothermus sp.
TTCTGAGGAGACCCGCCTGCGGGTTCAACACGCGGTGGAGCAACTGGGCTACCGGCCCAACCCCACTGCCCGCAGTTTTCGCACCGGCAAAACCCAGTCGGTCTCGGTGATGCTGCCAATGATCGGCACTGATTTTTACAACCGACTCATCAATGGTATTGACCAGGGACTTGCCCAGCACGATTACGACGCCGGTTTATTCCCCTTGCTGAGCCCCCGCCGTCTGGAACGCTACCGCAATCCATCGGCTCCGCCCTACAACGCCGATGGTCTGATCCTGGCATCACTCAATCCAGACAGCCTTTTTAAGGGCGGGCGTGTCCCTGCCGGGCTACCCACGGTTCTGGTGGATATCGCCCACCCGGATTACGACAGCGTGACTGTGGATAATGTAGCTGGGGGCTATTTGGCTGGACAGCATCTCCTCGAGCGCCCCGCGCCCACCTACGTGGTCATGATTGAAGAGCGCTTTAACACCCCCTTTGCCAGCGGGGTCTTTCGCGACCGATTGCGGGGTTTCCAGAAAGCCTTTATTGAGCGCTCCCACCCCCTCCCCGAGGCCAATGTTGTGACCGTGGAGTTCAGCTGGGACGGTGGGCGGAAAGCGGCGCGTGAGATCATCAATCGGCTGAATGGCCCCGTCAACATCTTTGCCAGTTGCGACCTACTGGCCCAGGGCCTGGTTGACGAGATGCACCATCGGGGCCGCCCGGTCGAAGGGGAGGTTCGGCTCGTGGGCTACGACGACCAACCCTGGACAGAGGGCTATGGGCTCTCCACCATACGGCAACCCATCGAATCCATGGGCGGCTTGGCGGCCAGCCTATTGATCAAGCGCCTGGGTCGTCCGACGGCCAGCATCAGCCAACGGGTGTTAAGCCCCAGGCTGGTGGTTCGGGCTTCATCGGCGGAGGGGAGGTGAGGGCTGGGTAGATTAGAGAGTCTTGGCTAAAGGCAAAGATCGTGGGGCATCTGGGCGATGCCGGGGGGTGCACGATAGATGAACAAACCAAGTTGGTACAAGGTCGTTCTAGCGGTAGTTGCAAGCTTGTTGTTGTGGGGTTGTAACCAGGCTGCTCCACCGGCAACTGCCAAGCCCGAGCCTCCGCAAGTTGTGCGGGCCCAGGTCACCAACGAACCCTTCAACGAAGACGATGTGGTGTACATGGTGCTGACGGATCGTTTCAACGATGGCAACTCAGCTAATAACAACCAGGGATTCAACGAATACCGACCCGGCAACCTCAAGTTCTATCAGGGGGGCGATTGGCAGGGCTTGATTAATCAGTTCCATT
>NZ_CALMCQ010000299.1 GCF_937863175.1 uncultured Meiothermus sp.
GCGGAAATCGGCAATGAGCCGTACCCAGGCATCTTTGTTCTGCTTGAAGGTGGGCGATTCGCGCTCCCTGGAGCCAATGTGGCTTTCGATCATGACAGAAGTCTACCGTTTTCTTGCCGGCAGGCAGTAATTTCGTCAGATATTAACACCTGGCTTTTGCCATACCTCGTACAAACCTCTCTTCTGCCCCCTCACCCCAGCGCAGCTCTCACTATTCCTGCGGTTGATCCCCGCCGCAAAAAAAACAAGCTCTTGGTGGCGTTCTCACCCGGAGGGGGTGCGGCATACTTTCTGAGAACCGCTCCAGGTGAGTCGCTGACGCGATACTGGTTATACCGGAAGCCTGGCCGCACCGGGAGCGGATATGCGGAATACATCAAAAGCTGAACCCCTTGCGGGGCTTGGGGAGGCTGCTTGTGCCGTATGATTGAAACACCTATGCGCAAACGACTCGTGGCCGGCAACTGGAAGATGTACAAAACGCCCTCCGAAGCCAGGATTTGGTTTCGAGAGTTGATCGCCAAACTGCCGCAAACCCCGGCCGAGCCCGCACTGATGGTGCCCTTTACTTCCTTGCCCGGTGCCGCAGAAATCCTCGAGGGCAGCGGCGTGTACTGGGGCGCCCAGGATGTTTCCGCACACCCGGAAGGAGCCTATACCGGCGAGGTATCGGCCCAAATGTTGGCCGATCTGGCCTGCAAATATACCGTGGTGGGGCACTCGGAGCGACGCAGCTACCATAGCGAATCGGATGCGCTGGTGGCCGAAAAAGCCAGGCGCCTGATCGAGCAGGGCATCGTGCCCATCCTTTGTGTGGGCGAGCCGTTGAGGGTTCGCGAGACTGAGGGGCATGTCGAGTACACCCTGCGACAGTTAGAAGGAAGCCTGGAGGATGTACATCCCCTGTCGGCGGCTCAATTGATCATCGCCTACGAGCCGGTCTGGGCCATCGGCACCGGCAAGACCGCCACCCCCGAGGATGCCGAGTTCATGCACCGCGCCATTCGCGGCTGGCTAATGGCTCGCTATGGTTCGGGGTTTGCTGATGCGCTGCGAATCCTCTACGGCGGCTCGGTCAAGCCCGAGAATGCCGCCGCCCTCTTTGCACAACCCAATATTGATGGCGGGTTGGTGGGTGGGGCCAGCCTGAAGCTCGAGGACTATTTGAACCTGCTCACCGCCTGACCCAGGAGAGACTATGCGCGCTTGGACGATGTTGGTGCTGCTTTTTTCCTTAAATGCCCTGTCCCAGACTACCGAGGTCGTGCAGCGAACCTACCGCTGCGCTGGGGGCGTTCAGATTCGGGCCGTCTACCAGAACCAGTTCGACCGGGTGGGGGTGGTGTTCAACAACCAGACCTATGGGCCACTGTTTCAAGTGGTGGCAGCCTCTGGGGTCAAGTATTCCGATGGCCGGGCCTCCTGGTGGATCAAAGGCGCCGGCAGGGCCGAGGAGGCTTTCCTGATGAGCGAGCGCACCGGTCAGATGCTGGCGCAGGGTTGTCGGCCTGTTCGCTGATCGCAGTTTGCTCTGACGGGCTCGAGGCAGATGGGTCTCCGCAGGTGCTTCAGGGGGTGCGCCGACCCGTAATCGCTCGTAAACTGCGCCCAGCACAGTAATAGAAAAAATTGCCTCCTCGCGACTTAACTGCAAGCTGCTGGCTTTTTCTCTCGACCCTTGGTTTCGTCTTGCCTCCCGCAATCCGGATTTAATGCGTGAATCCTGCGGTAAACTCTTCTTGCGATCATGGCAAGTCTCCATCCCCGCACCCAGCTTTCCAAAGAAAGCGTCTTCTCCCATATGAGCCGCCTGGCCGCACAGCACGGCGCCATCAATCTGGGGCAGGGCTTTCCCTCCAACCCTCCACCCAATTTTTTACTCGAGGCTGCCCGGCGGGCTATCGGAACCGTAGACCAGTATACCCCTCCCATCGGCCTGCCCAGGCTGCGCGAGGCCATTGCAGAAGACCTGGCGGTAGTTCCGGAGAACGTGGTCGTGACCGCTGGGGGCACCGAGGCATTGCACGCGCTGGCCGAATCGCTCTATGGCCCTGGCGATGAAGTGGTCATGTTTGAGCCCTATTTCGATGTGTATATTCCCCAGACCCGCATTGCCGGCGCCGAGCCGGTGCTGGTGCCCATGCGCCTTACTGACCGCTGGGAGGTAGATTTACCAGCTCTGGAACGTGCCATCGGGGTACGGACCCAGGCCCTTCTTCTCACCAGCCCCTATAACCCCACGGGCTCGGTCTTTTCCCACGCCGAGGCCGAACAAATCGTGGCCCTGGCCCGCAAACACGATCTCTGGATCATCAGCGACGAGGTATACGACGAACTCTATTTCAACCAGCCCCCCATCAAGCTGCGGGAGCTGGCGCCCGAACGGGTCTTTACCGTCGGTTCGGCAGGCAAGCGCCTGGAGGCCACTGGCTGGCGAATCGGCTGGATCGTCACACCACCGGGCCTGGCCCCCGAGGTGGCGGGTATGCGCCAGTGGAGCAGTTTTTGCTCGGCAGCCCCACTGCAAGCTGCTGTAGCGGAGGCCCTGCCCGCTGCCCGCAAGGAAGGGTTCTACCAGCACCTGCGCGAAAGCTACGGCCAGCGCAAGGATTTGTTGGAGCAAGGGCTCAAATCCCTGGGTCTGAAAACCTTCTCCCCAGCCGGAACCTACTTCCTGACCGCAATTTTGCCAGACCTGGAGGCCGAAACCCTGTTGCGAGACGGCCAGGTTGCCGTCATCCCCGGCTCGGCTTTTTATATTCACAACCCCGCCCCCAGAGGACTGTTCCGCTTCGCCTTTTGCAAGCCTGCCAGCGAGATTGAGCGGGCGATAGAGCTTTTGCAGACCTATCTAGAGCGTTGGCGTTTGAGCTAAACTTAGTAGCGTGGATACAGTTCAATACCTTGACGACCATGGCAAACCGTTGCGGGATTTACCCCTCAGCAACGAAGAATTGCTACAGGGCTACCGTGCTTTGTGCCGCGCCAGGCAGTTTGACGAGCGGGCCCTGGTACTGCAGCGACAGGGCCGGCTGGGTGTGTACCCCCCCTTTCGTGGCCAGGAAGCTGCCCAGGTGGGGGTGACGCTATGCCTCGAGGCCAGCAAAGACTGGCTCTGCCCCAGCTACCGGGAGACAGCGGCTGCCATCACCTTTGGCATGCCGCTTTCCAAGCTCATCCTGAGCTGGCGAGCCGACCCCGCAGGCTGGCGCATCCCCGACAGTGTGAACATGATTCAGTTTTACATTCCCATCGCCACCCAGATTCCCCAGGCCGCCGGGCTGGCCCATGCCGAACGCCTCAAGGGCAGTGGCGCGGTGGTGGCAGCTTTTATCGGAGATGGCGGTACTTCCGAAGGGGATTTCCACGAAGGGCTGAACTTTGCCTCGGTGTTTGACGCTCCCCTTCTGATTGTTGTACAGAACAACGGTTGGGCCATCAGCGTGCCTACCAAAAAACAAATGAAAGTGCAGCGCGTGGCCCTCAAGGCCCAGGGCTACGGAATTCCCGGCGTGGTGGTGGATGGCAACGACCTGGTGGCGGTGTGGAGCGCGGCCAGAGAGGCCGCCGCACGAGCCCGCAACGGCGAAGGCCCGACCTTGATTGAGGCCATCACTTACCGGGTAGCCCCGCACACCTCTTCCGACGATCCTGGACGATACCGCACCGAGGAAGAGACCGAGCGCTGGATCCGGCGTGACCCGATCTTGCGCATGAAGAATTGCCTGACCCACCTGGAGTTGTGGAGCGAGAACCAGGAAGCCGAATTGACCGAGGAACTCGAGGGTGAATTTCTGGCAGCGGTGGAAGAGGCCGACCAGGCCCCTGCGCCCAGGCCCTGGGAAATTGTCGAGCAGGTTTACGCCGAAATGCACGCCGACCAGCAAGCTGCCTGGAACTACCTGCGGGGTGAGCCATGATTGCCGAGCGCGAGAATCGAGTCCTCAACAACGTGCAGGCCATCAACGAAGCCCTGGATATGGCCCTGGCCCAAGACCAGCGGGTGGTGGTTTTCGGGGAGGACGTGGGCGCCATGGGCGGGGTTTTCCGGGCCTCGGATGGCCTGATGCAGAAGCATGGCGAGAAACGGGTCTTTGATACCCCCTTGGCCGAGTCGGGGATTGTGGGGTTTGGAATCGGGCTGGCCATGGCGGGCTTCCGCCCGGTGGCCGAGATTCAGTTCGCCGGGTTTTTGTACCCGGCCCTGGATCAGATCCTCTCGCACCTGGGCAGGATGCGCCATCGCACCAGAGGGCGCTTCAGCGTCCCGATGGTCATACGCGCCCCCTACGGCGGTGGGGTCAAGACCCCCGAACAACACGCCGATAGCCCCGAGGCCATCCTGAGCCATATACCGGGGGTCAAGGTGGTGATTCCCTCTTCGCCCGAGCGGGCCAAGGGATTGCTACTCAGTGCCATTGCTGACCCCGATCCGGTGTTTTTCCTCGAGGCCATCAAGCTCTACCGGGGGGTCAAGGCCCCAGTGCCCGAGGGTTTTTTCACCCTGCCCATCGGCAAAGCCCGTATGGTGCGGGAGGGTACCGCAGCCAGCCTGCTCTGCTACGGCGGGATGGTGGAGGTCTGTCAGAAAGCCGCCGAGGTGGCCGCTAAAGAGGGCGTGGAGCTGGAGATTGTGGATCTCGAGACCCTGGTGCCGCTCGATACCCAGACCATCCTCGAGTCGGTGCGGAAAACCGGTCGGGCCATAGTAGTCTACGAGGCCATGCGCACCGGCGGCTTTGGCGCAGAAGTTGCCGCCCGCATCGCAGAGGAAGCCCTGGACTCCCTGCAATCTCCCGTAATACGGGTGGCAGGCTGGGACGCACCCTACCCCCCCTTTAGCGCAGTCGAAAACTTCTACCGCCCCGATGCCCGGCGGGTTCTGGAGGCAGTTCGCAGGGCGCTGACCTACTAATTTGTTTCCTGGTCTCGAGACCAGGTTTTGCATCCAGGGGAGCCCCTATAGAGGTCGCAGGTGGGTCTGCGGCGAGGCGGATACTACCACAAGTACCGCTGCTGCCGGCTATTGACTTTGACTATAGATAAACAGGCACTTGTTAGAATAGCACCTATGAAGCTAAGCAGTTATGCGGTCGGAGACTGGCATCAGAGCACCGACGACGGAACCCTGGTAGCCGACGCGGTGTATGGGCAGCCCGTGGTGCATGTAAGCAGCAAGGGGCTGGACTTTGGCGCGATGGTGGAATACGCCCGCAAGATAGGCAGCCCCAACCTTCAGCGCTACACCTTCCACGAACGGGCAGCCATGCTGCGGGCTCTGGCGCAGTACCTGACCGAACGTAAAGAGGGCTTCTATCAGCTCTCCTTTAAAACCGGCTCCACCCGCCGCGATGGTTGGGTGGACATTGACGGCGGCATCGGCACCTTCTTTAGCTACTCGTCGCTGGCCCGGCGCGAACTGCCGAATGAGCGCTTCCTGGTGGAGGACGACCCCCAGACGCTCTCCAAACAGGGCAGCTTCCTGGGGCGGCACCTGCTGGTGCCCAGAGAAGGGGTGGCGGTACATATCAACGCCTTCAACTTCCCGGTCTGGGGTATGATGGAAAAACTGGCTCCTGGACTCATCGCGGGCGTTCCCGCCATCGTCAAGCCAGCCACCCAGACCGCCTACCTGACCGAGGCCGTCTTCAGAACCATGATAGAGTCTGGCATTCTGCCCGAAGGGGCCCTACAACTGGTTTGCGGTAGCACTGGCGATCTACTCGAGCATCTGGGCGAACAGGATTGCGTTACTTTTACGGGCTCGGCTTCCACCGGACGCAAGTTGAAGATCCATCCCAACCTGATCGCCCATTCGGTGCCCTTCAACATGGAGGCCGACAGTCTCAACTGCTCGATTCTGGGCCAGACCGTCGAGCCTGGCGATGACGAATTTGACTTGTTCATCAAAGAAGTCACCGACGAGATGACCGTCAAGGCCGGGCAAAAATGCACCGCGATTCGGCGGGTGATGGTGCCGCGAAACAAAGTCGAGGCGGTGCTGGAAGCGCTCAAAAACCGCCTTTCTAAGGTTGTGCTGGGCGACCCCCACCGTGAAGAGGTTCGCATGGGGCCGCTGGTTGGAGCCAGCCAGCGCGACG
Organism: uncultured Meiothermus sp.; assembly: GCF_937863175.1. Lineage (GTDB taxonomy): Bacteria > Deinococcota > Deinococci > Deinococcales > Thermaceae > Meiothermus. Next base: position 6,102 of record NZ_CALMCQ010000299.1, read on the forward strand.
AGGTGGCAGCGGTCGTACAGCAACTCCGCCAGGACTGCGAGGTGGTTTATCAAGGAGAGGCCGATCTCCTGGGCGGTGACTGGGAAAAAGGTGGCTTCATGCCTCCCACCCTGCTCTACAGCAACCAGCCCTGGGACTCCGGTGCACATGACCTCGAGCCTTTTGGCCCCGTCGCGACCGTGATGCCCTATGAGAGCCTGGTTGAAGCGGTCGCGCTCGCGCGCCGAGGCAAGGGCAGCCTGGTGGGCTCTGTTGTGACCCACAACCGTCAGGAAGCCCGAATCCTGTTCTTTGGCTGTGCCACCCACCACGGGCGCATGCTCATACTCAACCGCGAAAACGCCCGAGAGTCCACCGGCCACGGCGCTCCCCTACCCCTCCTGGTTCATGGCGGGCCTGGCCGGGCAGGTGCGGGCGAGGAGCTGGGCGGGGTGCGGGGAATCAAGCATTACATGCAGCGCTGCGCGGTGCAGGCCGACCCCACCACGCTTTCGGTTCTGAGCAACGAATACGTGCGCGGGGCTGAAGTGAGCGAAGACCTGGTTCACCCCTTTCGCAAATACTTTGAAGAGCTGGAAATCGGCGAGAGCCTCCTGACCCACCGCCGCACCGTGACCGAGGCCGACCTCGTGAACTTCGCCAACCTTACCGGCGACTACTTTTATGCCCACGTAGACGAAATCGGGGCCAGAGACTCGATTTTTGGCAAGCGGGTGGCCCACGGCTACTTCTTGATTGCTGCAGCGGCTGGCCTGTTCGTGAGCCCTGCTCCAGGGCCGGTACTGGCTAACTACGGGCTTGAAAACCTCCGTTTTATCGAGCCTGTGGGCATCGGCGATACCATTCAGGCCCGCCTGACGGTAAAGTCCAAGACCGCCAAAGACCCCAGGCCAGGCGAGCGGCTCGCCGGCGTGGTCGAATGGGACGTGCAAATTACCAACCAGGAGGGCAAGACCGTAGCGCTTTACAGCATCCTGACCCTCGTAGAAAGAAGGCTCGAAAGGGCACCCCAGGCCTAGGGGGAAGCTACATCTTTTCCGATAGATGTACGGGTTCGGCCAGATATCCCTTCTCGGTACGCACCAGTCGGCCCAATGGATGCCCTGGCTCGTGGGTGAAGCCTAGAAGGTAGTCACCTTCCATCCAGCGCTCGTACATGCGCTTGCGGGTCTCGAGGGTGGTCATTGGGTAGAGGTCGAAGGCCATGATGTAGGGCAGCGGAGCGTGCGCCATGGTGGGGATCAGGTCGGCAGTGTAGGCGAAATTCTGACCCTCGGAGGCAAGTTCTACGGCCTGCATCCCCAGGGTGTGGCCTGGAACCGGCACCACCCATAGCCCGGGCATAATCTCTGCCTTGCCGGCCACCACCTCAAACTGTAACAGGATCGGCTCGATGTTGTCGTTCAGATAGCTAGCCCGGCTGCGCTCGTGGGGATGGGTGGCATCTTCAAGTTCTTGTTTCTGCACAATGTGCCGGGCTCTGGGAAAGGTGGGCACCAGCTTACCATCCAGCAAGCGGGTGTTGAGTCCGGCGTGGTCGAAGTGCAGATGGGTGTTGATGACCAGCGAGATTTCTTCGGGCCGCACCCCCAGCAGCGCCAACTGGCCCAGTAGCGGGTTGGCCTCGGCCAGTCCGTAAATGCGGCGGAATTTCTCGCCCGGCTTGCGGTCTATGCCGGTCTCGAGCAGCACCAGCTGGCCTTCGGCACGAATCAGCACAGGATTCAGTCCCAGCCGGACTCGGTTTTGCTCGTCGGAAGAAACGAGCTTCGACCACAAATTTTTGGGCACAATGCCGAACATCGAGCCGCCATCCAGCCAGAACTCGCCGTCGCTCAAGAACCAGAGGTCGAAATTACCGAGCTTGTGATAAGTGATGGGGCGCATTGGGAATGATTATTCCAGGTTTGTATGGGGCAAGTCTACGCTGCATCACCGCGATCGCCTCCGGGCTTTGATCCACCAGCACAAAACCCCTGCCGTGTTTTGCCGCGGCTTCACCGGTCGTTCCCGAGCCCGCAAAGTAGTCGAGAACCACATCGCCGGGACGGGAGTGAACCCGCACGATGCGCTCGAGCAGCCTGAGGGGTTTCTGGG
>NZ_CALMCQ010000300.1 GCF_937863175.1 uncultured Meiothermus sp.
TTCAGCGGGGGTGTTTTTGCCCTTACAGGATGAAGTATTTCCCGACCAGGATGACTTTGGACGAATTTTCTACCTGAATGCCCGCATGAGTGGAGCAGGCATTCCGCAAATCTCAGCCATCATGGGCAACTGTGTGGCGGGAGGGGCCTATCTTCCGCTCATGACCGATGCGCTGATTATGACTGAGGGCTCGGGGCTGTATCTGGCCGGGCCGGCCCTGGTCAAGGCCGCCATTGGGCAGGAGGTGGGTTCGGATGAGTTGGGCGGTGCGCGCATGCACGCCGAGGTTTCTGGCACGGTGGATTTTTACGAGCCCGACGATGGGGCAGCCATTGCCCGTATTCGGGCGCTGGCTTCGCTGTACTCCCAGCCAGCCCTGGCTCCGTGGGCAGTGGAGCGCCGCCCCGAGAAGGAGCCCTTTCACCCCCCGGAAGACTTGTATGGCCTGGTCTCACCCGATGGCTCGAGGCCCTACGACGTGAAAGAAGTGATTGCCCGGCTGGTGGATGCCTCTGAATTCCACGAGTTTAAGGCCAGCTATGGACAAACCCTGGTCTGTGGCTATGCCCGACTGGGGGGGTTTCCGGTAGGGATTGTAGCCAACCAGCGCCTGATCATCAAAAAGCCTGCCCTGCCCGGGGGGTCGGGAGGGAAGATCGAGGTAGGCGGGGTGATTTACGCCGAGGCTTCCGACAAGGCCGCACGCTTCATCCTGGAGGTTAACCAGCGGTTCATCCCCCTGCTGTTCTTGATGGACGTGACCGGGTTCATGGTGGGTAAGGAGTCCGAGCAGCAGGGCATTATTCGGCGGGGCGCCAAGCTGGTGAACGCGGTCTCCAACTCGGTGGTGCCCAAAATTACCCTCATCACCGGCGGCTCTTTTGGAGCGGGCAACTACGCGATGGCCGGTAAAGCCTATGGCCCCCGCTTCATCTATGCCTGGCCCTCGGCCAGATATGCCGTGATGAGCGGCAACGCCGCCGCCAAGACCCTGATGGAAATTGAGCTGGCCAAGCTCGAGCGCGAAGGAAAGAAGCCCACCGAGGAAGACCTGGTAGAGCTCTACGAGCACATCAAGGGCCGCTACGAAGAAACCCTCGACCCCCGCTATGCGGCAGCCCGGCTCTGGGTGGACGAGGTGATCTTCCCCCACGAGACCCGCGAACGCCTGAGGGGTAGCCTCGAGGTCTGCGCCCTGAACCCTTTGCGCGAGCAGATGCGGGTAGGGGTGTTTCAGGTTTAGCTTTCGTCTGGCTTGAAAACGTGGGTTGGGGTGTCCATCTCGGCCAGCGGAAGCACCTCGTAGCGGGCGAAGTTATAGACCGGGGCCATGGCCAGCAGGCGCTCGAGCTCTTCGTTGGACTCCACATCGTAGATCCAGGCCCCGCCGTGTTTGCCCACGATATGGTAGCGCCCGACCAGCTTACCCCGCTCGCGGATTTTTTGAGCGTACTCGGGCATCCGCATGATCACGCTGGCAAAGTCGCCACGCATTCTCGACAGATCCAACTCCCACAACACCAGAAACTTCATTCCCATAATGACCTCCGGATGTAGCGCGATTCTGGCTATCTCTGGCGCTGGAAAAGTGGCTGCGTTTGCCAGGAAGACCAAGCCCCACACAGTCTTTCTATCCCAGGAGAGTGCAGGGTTCTTTCTAAGAACCGCTCTTACCCCGCGATTATATGGTGCTCTGGAGATCCTGGCGAGAACTCGAGGCTGCAGAAAGTCCAGCGAAGATGCCTATACACGGGGACGCCGCAGGGCGCAGATCCGAAATAGCCTAAGGCCTTGGTTTTTCTTAATCCAGGTGATTTTCGGGGTTAATGGGTTCAGGTTTTAGCTACGGTTGAGGTATACTCCCCTTCGGGTAAAAGACCCAAAGTCTATCTCGTGGGAGGTTAGTGGATGTATCGTCGTATCGCACTCGCACTTACTGCCCTGCTGTTGGCCGCCTGTGGAACCAGGATTGGTTCGGATACCCAGGCTCCGGTACTCGGACTCGACAACCCCAATGTGATTCAGGGCCAGTACATTGTGGTTTACCAGGAGGATGCCAGGGTACTGGCGTCGCTGCAAAGCCTTAAGGCCAGTCTGGCAGGGGGTGTCAGCCTGCAACGACAGGAGTTGCAAAGCCTGGGCTTGTCTGCCGACGCCCGTATTCAACAGGTCTACACCGCTGCTTTGCAGGGACTGGCCGCAAGCTTATCACCCGAGAATTTGGCTGCGCTTCGACAAGACCCCAGGGTCGCCTACATCGAAGCCGACCAGGTAATGAGCGTGGATGCCACGCAGTTGAACGCAACCTGGGGTCTGGATCGGATTGACCAGCGCACCCTGCCCCTGAGCACCACCTTTACCTATAACAACACCGGAACCGGGGTGCAGGCCTACATCATTGATACCGGAATCCGCGTCACTCACAGCGATTTTGCTGGCAGGGCCGTGTTTGGCTTCGATGCAATTGGCGATGGGCAGAACGGCAACGACTGCAACGGACACGGAACCCACGTGGCCGGAACGGTGGGTGGTTCGACTTATGGGGTGGCCAAGGGTACGCGCTTATACTCGGTGCGGGTACTGAACTGTGCAGGCTCGGGCACCAACTCCGGGGTGATTGCCGGGGTAGACTGGGTACGACTCCATGCACAAAGGCCCGCCGTAGCCAATATGAGCCTGGGTGGGGGGGCCTCGAGCGCCCTCGATACTGCGGTTAATAACGCCATCAATTCCGGGATCACCTTTGCGCTGGCAGCCGGCAACAGCAACCGCGACGCCTGCAACTTCTCCCCGGCCCGCGTGGCCGCAGGGATCACCGTGGGGGCCACGACATCCACCGATGCCCGGGCCTCGTACTCCAATTTTGGAAGCTGCCTGGATCTCTTCGCGCCAGGCTCGGCCATTACCTCGGCCTGGATAAGCAGCGACACCTCTACCAACACCATCAGCGGCACCTCGATGGCCACGCCGCACGTAGCCGGGGTAGCCGCCCTTTACCTGCAAAGCAACCCTGCTGCCAGCCCCGCCACGGTACGCAATGCCATTGTGGGCAACGCCACCTCGGGTGTGGTAACAAGTCCAGGCCGGCGTTCGCCCAACCTTCTGCTCTTTACAAACTACTGATTGTCCGCCGTTGCATTTATACGCCCCCTGCAATAAAGCAGTTGCAGGGGGTTGTTATCCGTACCAGTTACTGGCCCTCCGTTCAAGCCGACCCAGGGCTTCCACCAGCATCTCGAGGCTCGAGAGGTTGTGTACCGGCAGAAAGTCGTCAATGAAGGGCATGGCGGCCATCAACCCCCTGGTAAGCGGCTGATAGCCAGGGGTGCCGATCAGCGGGTTGAGCCAGATCAGGCGGTAGCAGGATTTCTGCAGGCGCTCCATCTCGAAGGCGAGCTGCTGGGGTTCGCCCTGATCCCAGCCGTCGGATATAACCAGCACGATAGCACCCCGGCCCAGAACCCGTCTGGCCCAGGTGTGGTTGAAGGTGTGCAGACAGGCACCGATTCGCGTCCCGCCCGACCAGTCCTTCACGGCCTGCCCTACCTCGGCCAGTGCGCCGTCCACACTGCGTTTTTTCATCAAGCGGGTGATGCGGGTGAGGCGGGTGCCAAAGGTAAAGGTCTCGATCTGGCGCACCCCCTGACGAGACTGCTCGATGGAAAAAGCATGCAGAAAGTGCAGCAGCATACGCGAGTAGCGCTCCATCGAGCCCGACACATCGGCCAGTGCGATGATGGGGCGGGGCTTGGTCTTGCGCGAACGCCACTTTAGATCCACCAGCTCGCCCTGGTGCTTGAGCGAGCTGCGAAAGCTCTTGCGCAGGTCGAGACGTTCTTTGCCGGTGGCTTTCATGCGCCGGGTGCGGCGCTCTTGGGGGGTCCAGACCAAGCGGTAGAGCATCTGCCGGGCAGCCTCGAGCTCCTCCGGACTCATGGCCTCGAAGGAGCGCCGCTTGAGCAGTTCGCTATGGCTGTAGGTGAGGCTTCGATCCACCAGCGGGATGGGGGGCTGGTTCGACTCGCCCTCGCTCGAGCCCGGCACCGAGGCTAGCTCCATGGGGCGCGGGCGGGGCTTTCTGGGCAACAGGCCCAGTGCGTCCTTAAACAGGTCGCTCAGGGAGTTCTGGCGGTCGTACTCCTGCCAGAAGCGCAGGAACAGCGCGTTGAAGTGCTCGAGGTTCTCGCGCCGGGTGAGCAGGCTGGCCCTGGCAGTGTAGTAGAAACTGTCTGCATCAAGGATGGAAATCTGCTCGAGTCCACGGGCAAAGGTCATGGTCTGGCCTGGCGTCACCACCACGCCGCCTTCGCGCAACAGCCGGGTAAAACGCACCACGTGGGCCAGCAGGTGGCCGCTGGGGAGGGTGGAGGGGGTGTCACGGCCGATCATCGTTGTGGGAGTCGGTTAAGGGCTGCAAACTTTAAACGAATAACCCAGCGTAAAAATGGTGGAAAGCGCAAGGGTTTTTGGCGTATGCCCTGCGGCCTATTATGCTGCGACATCCCTTCACCTTACACTGACTGCCGCCGCCTCGGCCTGCTCGAGCAGCCCGTGGGCCATGCTCTTGGTCTTGACCACGTCATCCTGGTACTTGAGCAACGCCCCCAGGGTCTCCTCGACCACCTGGGGCTCCAGATGGGTCGCGTCCAGTGCGATCAGCGAGGCGGCCCAGTCCAGTGTTTCGGCCACGCCCGGCGCCTTGTAAAGGTCTTCCTTGCGCAATTCCTGCACGAAGGCCACGATCTGCCGGGCCAGCTGCTCGGGTACCCCCGGCACCTTCTCTCGCACAATGCGGTACTCCTTGGCAAAACTGGGGTAATCAATCCAGAAATACAAACAGCGGCGCTTCAGCGCATCATGAATTTCGCGCGTCCGGTTGGACGTAATCACCACCACCGGAGGCTTCTCGGCCCGCACCGTACCGGCTTCAGGAATGGTGATCTGCCAGTCGGAGAGGAACTCGAGCAAAAACGCCTCAAACTCTTCGTCGGCCCGGTCAATCTCGTCAATCAGCAACACCGGGGCCTTGCCGTCCACGCTTTTGAGGGCCTGCAGCAGTGGGCGCTCCAACAGAAACTCCCAGCTAAACACTTCGTGGCGCACCCTGCCCTGGTCGCGCTCGCCGCTGGCTTCCAGGAGGCGAATCTGCAACATCTGGCGGGCATAGTCCCACTCGTACACGGCGTTGCTGATGTCCAGCCCCTCGTAGCACTGTAAGCGAATCAGGCGCGTCCCCAACATCTCGGCCAGCACCTTGACAATCTCGGTCTTGCCCACGCCTGGCTCGCCTTCCAGCAGCAGGGGGCGGCCCAGCTTGAGGGCCAGGAAGACCGCCACCGATAGCCCCTTGTCGGCGATGTAGCGGTGCTGTTCCAGGGCTTTTTGGGTTTCCTCAACCGAGGATGGAATCATGCCCTATTATCCTACTAAAGCTCTAAAACACGCCGTTTTCCACTACGATCCGATCAGCCAAGACCTCCGGTTTGTTGTCGGGTAGTCACCGTGCTGGATCTCGCCGACCTCTAAGCACCGTCCTGTGCACACCGGTTAGAGACCATGCAGGCATGGTGTGAGCAACCGACCAGAGGCCATCACCGGGGTCTTGCTCAACACCGCGGGCTTACGCCTTCCCGGCTGCAGCCGCCAGCGCCCGCTGGGCGTACACATCCACCAGATGCGCGCGGTAATCGGCGGAGGCAAAGTGGTCGCCCAGCAGGTCAGCCGGTCTGACCAGACTTTTGCAAGCTGCTGAAAGCGTGGCAGCATCCAGGGGTTTCCCGGTGACGGCAGCCTCGAGCCCACTCAGGCGCATCGCATGGTGGCCTGCCCCGGTCATACCCACTCGAGCCTCCTGGCATACCCCACCCGACATACGCACCATCGCGGCCACACCCACAATGGCGTAGCGCGAGGCTGGGTGCATCATGGTCTCGTAGGCCATGCCCACACCAGCGGTTTTCACCGGCACGTGAATCTCGGTAAGGATTTCCCCGCTCCCGATAGCGGTGGCGAACATCCCGGTAAAAAAGTTGTCGGCGTCCACCACCCGGTCGCCGTTGCTGCCCACGATCTTCATGCTGGCCCCCAGCGCCAGCATCGAGGCCGGGTAATCGGCGGCGGGGTCGGCATGGGCCAGACTGCCCCCGAGGGTGCCCCTGTTGCGCACCGCCGGGTCGCCGATGATGTGGGCCACTTCGGGCAGTAATGGACAAAGCTGTTTGAGCAGAGCCGAGTCCTCAATCTCAGAGTGGGTGGTCATGGCCCCGATTACCAGGGTGTTACCCCTCTGGCGGATGCCCTTAAGCTCGGCCACCCGGCTGATGTCCACCAGCGCCGAAGGATCGGAAAGCCGCAGCTTCATGGCTGGAATTAGCGAGTGCCCCCCCGCCAAGAGCCGGGCGTCGGGGTTTTTTTGCAGCAGGCTGATGGCCTCCTGCACGGTGTTAACCCGGTGATAAGAAAATTGATTGGTGTACATTCGACCTCCATGTACAGGCCTCGAGGGTCAGGGGCGGTTCACCCTTTGACCCTGGAGGTGGTTCAGTCTGCTGCCTGCTTGCTGCTCTGAATGGTGCGCCAGACCCGCTCGGGGGTGGCGGGCATCTGCATGTGCTTGACCCCAAGGTGCGACAGGGCATCAATCACCGCGTTCATCACCGCCTGGGCGCTGCCGATGGTTCCAGCCTCGCCCGCACCTTTTACCCCCATGGGGTTGACCGGGCTGGGGGTGACGGTGTGCTCGAGTTCGTACCAGGGTAGCATGGCTGCGGTGGGAATCGCGTACTCCAGCATGGTTCCGCTCAGGAGCTGGCCCTCGTCGTCGTAGAAGCCGTGCTCATACAGAGCTTGCGCCACCCCTTGAGCGATACCACCATGAAGCTGACCCTCCACAATCAGGGGGTTGATGATGTTGCCCACGTCGTCCACCCCCACGTAGCGCTTGAGATCCACCTTGCCGGTAGCCGGATCCACCTCCACGATGGCGATGTGGGTGCCGAAGGGGAAGGTGCAGTTGGGTGGGTCGTAGTAGGTGGTCTCGTCGAGGAAGGGTTCGGTGCCCTGCGGCAGACTGTAGGCCAGCGAGGCTTGCAGGGCAATCTCGGCCAGGGTCTTGGCCTTGTCGGGTGAGCCTTTCACGAAGGCTCTGCCGTTCTCGAAAACCATATCCTCGGGAGCGGCTTCCAGCATGTGGGCCGCAATGATCTTGGCTTTCTCCTTGATTTTTTGGGCGCTCCTATGCATGGCCATGCCGCCCACTGCCAGGCTACGGCTGCCGTAGGTGCCATAGCCGAAAGGAGCTGCCAGGGTATCGCCCCACTCGATGGTGACGTCTTCGTAGGGCACCCCCAGCTCGTCGGCCAGTATCTGGGCGAAGGTGGTCTCCACCCCCTGCCCGTGCGGCAACGAGCCGGTGGTCACCACCACCTTTCCGGTGAGGTGAACCCGTACGTTGGCGCTTTCGAAGAGACCGGCGCCCCAGCCCTGCCCAGCAGCCCCGATCCAGGCACTCGGGGCCACCCCGCAAATTTCGACGTAGGAGCTGAGGCCCAGCCCCAGGTAGCGCCCCTGCTTGCGGGCTTCGGCCTGTTCGTGGCGGAAGTTCTGGTAGTCCACCATCTGTAAGGCTTTGTTGAGCGCAGGCTCGTAGTTGCCGCTGTCGTAGGTCAGGAGGCCCAGGCCGTTGTCGTAGGGGAAGTCCTGGGGTTGGATGTAGTTCCTGCGCCGCACCTCGGCGGGATCCATGCCGATCTCGGCGGCGAAGCGATCCATCATCCGCTCGATCAGGTAGCTGGCCTCGGGGCGGCCCGCACCCCGGTAGGCATCCACCAAGGCGGTATTGGTATAGGTGCCCCAGACCTTGCAGTGGGCAGCAGGGATCTTGTATACCCCGGTCAGGATGCGCCCATACAGGGTGGTAGGGATACCGGCCGCGATGGTCGAGAAGTAGCCCCCCAGGTTTGCCCAGGTCTTGACCCGCAAACCCGTTACCTTGCCGTCGCGCGTTCCGGCGAGTTCAACTTCGGTCACATGATCGCGCCCGTGGGTCGAGGTTTTGTAGTTCTCGGAACGGTCTTCGATGTACTTTACCGGGCGGCCCAGCTTACGAGAGGCCCACATGGTAAAGGCCATATCGGCATAACAGAAGATCTTCTGCCCGAAGCCGCCCCCTACATTGGGCGCGATACAGCGCAGCCTGGTCTCGGGGATTCCAAAAACGAAGGCCGTGAGCAGCAGACGCATTACGTGCGGAGCCTGAGAGGTCATCCAGACCGTGAACTCGCCGGTAGCCACATCATACCGGGCAAGGGAGCCTCTGGTCTCCATCGGGGTAGGGATCAGCCGCTGGTTGATGATTTCTTCCTTGACCACCACCTCGGCACTGGCGATGGCTGCGCTGGTCCTGGCGGCATCGCCGCACTCCCACTCCATGCAGATGTTGTTGGCAGCGGCCTCGTGCACCAGAGGCGCGCCGGGCTCGGTGGCTTTGCGGGCGTCTACTACGGCGGGCAGTGGCTCGTACTCCACTTCAACCAGATCCACCGCGTCTCGAGCGGTGTAGCGATCCTCGGCGATCACCAGCGCTACCCCATCTCCCACATGGGTCACCTTGCCCACTGCCAGGGCTCGAGGGGTCACCGCTACGTTTTTTACTCCGCCAGCCTGCCAGGCGGCGGGCAAGGGATTGATGTCCAGCATGTCCTCGCCCACATACACCGCCAGCACACCGGGATGGGCCAGGGCTCTGGACACGTCAATGCCCTTAATTTTAGCGTGGGCATAGGGGCTACGTACCACTGCGGCATAGGTCATCCCCGGCAGTTTGATGTCGTCCACATAGTTGCCGCGCCCCTGGATCAGCCTGGGGTCTTCGCGGCGCTTGATGGCTTTGCCGATCATCTTGGTAACTTCGGCCATACATGCTCCCTTCGGTCGCGCTGATTGCAGCTAACGGTTGATGTTTTAGCTATTGGCAATCTTCTACGGGCATCAATCTGCCGCCCCCGTCACCGGTTCGCCACGCATCTTTGCGGCAGCATACTGAACGGCCAGTACGATGTTCTGGTAGCCGGTGCAGCGGCACAGGTTGCCTTCGAGGGCGTGGCGAATTTCAGCATCGGTTGGGTTGGAGTTTTTGTTCAGCAAGTCGGCAGCGGCCATAATCATGCCGGGGGTACAGAAGCCGCACTGCAGGCCGTGTTTCTCCCAGAAGCCCTCCTGCACCGGGTGGTACTGGCCGTCCTTGACCAGCCCTTCGATGGTGGTGACCGAGGAGCCATCGGCCTGTACCGCGAAGAGGGTGCAGGACTTGACCGCTTGACCATCTACATGCACCACGCAGGCCCCGCACTGGCTGGTGTCGCAGCCGATATGGGTGCCGGTGAGGCCCAGGGTTTCGCGCAGGTAGTGAACCAGCAGCATGCGAGGCTCGACCTCGCCGCGCTGCTCGAGCCCATTGACCGTCATCCTGATGCGTACTTTGTCTGCCATGCTTCCTCCTTGGTACAGGGTTGAGTGGGTTGTTAGATGCAGTATGGGTCAGCAGTTTTTCCTGGCGGGCCTTGATCACCCCCCTGGAACCCAGGCCGGTAGCTGTGTAAGTCTAAGTTCTGTGGGGGCAATGCAAAGAACACGCTATCACCTCGAGTTTCTGGCTGTCGAAAACCATTCCAACCAAGCTAAACCGACTGAGCAGACTTACCCAGGCTTGAAAAATCTTTGATACTACTATATCGCCTCGAGGATGAGAGTGGCAAGAAGTCGGTGGTTTTTCAGATGCCGAGAATGAGTTCAAATGTGTGCTATTCACAAGGACACCCCAGGTTTCCCGGTGTAGGTTAGGGGGAAGAGGAACAGCTTATGGCGAACGAGACCCCGATGCTTTTAGCCGCCCTCGAGGCCGCCTGGGCCGAGGGCAGACAAACCGCCCTGGCGACGGTGGTGCGGGTGGTGGGCTCGGCCTACCGCCGTGAAGGGGCCAAGATGCTGGTGCGCGAGGATGGAGGCTCGGCCTGCATGATCTCCGGCGGCTGTCTGGAGCAGGAGATGATCGAGATCGCCATGCAAATTCTGGCCAGGGGTCGCTCTGAGCGTACAGTTTTTGATTACAACGAGGAAAAGACCTGGTGGCCCGGTTGTGGTGGCACGGTGGAGGTCTGGGTGGAACCCGTGGAGCCACAGGGGGTGGTGCACCGCTGGCTGCTATCAAGCCTAGCCTCCGAGCCTTCGGTCATGGCTACTGTGCTGGGGGGGGGCGAGGGGCGCATCTGGCTGCGGGCCGACGGCAGTGTGGAAGGCCAGGTCACCCCCTCAGAGCTCGAGTCCCAGGTGTTGCGAATTGCTGGCCAGATGGCCTCCAGTGCTTCCCGCCCTACCACCCGTTATGTACAAGAAGCCGAGGTCTTTTTCGACTTAAGCAGCCCCATTCCAGAACTGGTGCTGTTTGGCGCCGGCCACGATGCCAAACCGATGGCCAACCAGGCCCTGGTGCTGGGGTTCGGGGTCACGGTGGTGGATGCCCGGCCCGAGTTACTACAAGGCTTTGAGGGCTGCCAGACCATCCAGGCCGCCCACGAAGAGTTTTCGCACAAGCTGACCCTGACTGCCCGTCACAACGTGGTGGTCATGAACCATCATCTGGACATTGACCGCCAGTCCCTGCGCTTTGCCCTCACCTCTCCTGCCAGATATGTGGGGGTGTTGGGGCCGCGGGGCCGCCTGGAAAAGATGCTGGATGCTTTGAAGACAGAGGGCTTTGTGCCGAGCCTCGAGCAGCTCTCACGCCTGCGCAACCCTATCGGCCTGGACATTGGCGCCGAAAGCCCCGAGGAAATTGCGGTTTCGGCACTGGCCGAAATTGTGGCCTTACAGCGGGGTTTCAGAGGGGGCTTCCTCAACGACAAGAAACTGGGTATCCACGATGCCATGAGCCTGGACATGAATACGCTGCGCTGAAGGGGTGATCGGTCTCCACCCCTCGATGTTCTTGCTCAGCCTTGACGTGCTGTACTTTCCTAACTATGATTGAGTTTGCGGCTTTTGGGGTCGACCCCCCAGCAGACTAGGGGCAGGGTGGTGTTCAGCAAACCCGGCAAGCAGCCGTGCGTCGCAGGGTGGAGCAGTCTGGTAGCTCGTCGGGCTCATAACCCGAAGGTCACAGGTTCAAATCCTGTCCCTGCAACCAAAACCATGCGCCTTCCGGCGCACCTGGCTATGTAGCTCAGCTGGTTAGAGCACACGACTCATAATCGTGGTGTCGGCGGTTCAAGTCCGCCCATAGCCACCATATAGCTTCCTGCCCACACCGCATGGAAGCTTCTTAAGTCTAGCCGCTCGATTCTCCGTAGGGAAGGCAGGGCTCGAGCGCTGAGGACAAACAACCAACCGCTGCCAATCAAAACTCCCTTTAGTCACCAGCTCGGACTTGCTCTACTCTCCAAGCCCTGGTTTGCGGTAGATTTGGGGTTATGAGTTCGACCTACGACCAGATTCAGCAGACGGTAAACCATATTCGTGCCCAGACCGACTTCGTACCCGAAGTGGGCATAGTGCTGGGCTCTGGGCTGGGGCCGCTGGCCGACGAGATTGAGGCGGTTGCCAGTTTTCCCTATGCCTCACTACCCAATTTTCCGCATTCCACCGCGCCAGGGCACGAAGGAAAGCTAATTCTGGGGCGACTGGAAGGCAAGAATGTGCTGGGTTATAAGGGCCGGGTGCACTGCTACGAGGGCTATACCCCTGCCCAGGCCGCGTTCCCGCAGCAGGTTGGGTTTTTTCTGGGGGCCAGAACCTTCATCATCACTTCGGCGGCTGGGGGGCTCAACCCCAACTGGAGTGCGGGTGAACTCATGCTGCATGGCGACTACATCAACTATGCTTCGCTCTCTCCCCTCACTGGCCCAAACGACGAACGCCTGGGGCCACGCTTTCCGGTTATGTTCGATGCCTACGACCCCCAGCTGCGGGCGCTGGCCCACAAGGTAGCCCGCGCTCAGGATTTTGCCCTGCGTGAAGGGGTGTATGCCTGGTGGCCTGGGCCGCAGTTTGCCAGCCGGGCCGAACTTAAGCTATTGCGCACTGTGGGGGCCGATGCCATCGGGATGTCTACGGTGCCCGAGGTAATTGCGCTGAGGCACCTGGGAGCGCGGCTGCTGGGCCTCTCGACCCTCACCGACATGGCCGTGCCGGAGCGCGATCATCACGCCACCGAGCAGGAGGTGCTGGCGGTAGCGGCACGCAGTGGAGCATTATTCCGCAAGTTTGTGCGGGGTATTCTGGCGGCGATATGAACAGGACTGGCCTACAAACTTACCCGAGACCTGCGACTTTTCAGCATGAGCCTTCCTAAAGTCTTAGAGCGCATCGAACAGGCCTGTAGCCGGGTGGGCCGTGACCCCCAAGGGGTTAGGTTGGTGGTGGTGACCAAGGGGCAGTCGGTTACAGAGATTCGCGAACAGGTGTTGCGGTTCGGTAGCTTTCCCCTGGGGGAGTCGCGCATCCAGGAGGCGTTACCCAAGATGGATGAGCTGACGGCAGAGTGGCACTTTGTCGGGCCGCTCCAGCGCAACAAGGCCAGGTTTGCGGTGCGTTTTGACCTGGTTCACTCCCTGGACTCGTTGCGACTGGCCGAGACCGTGGCCCGCAAGGCAGTGGAAAACGGCAAGGTGCAGCCGGTGCTGCTCGAGCTGAACCTGGGCCGCGAGCCGCAAAAGCACGGGCTGTTCGAAGAAGAGCTGCTAGAGGCGCTGGCCCAGGTGCAGGCTTTGCAAGGGCTGTGGGTGCAGGGCTTGATGACCGTTGCACCTTTTAGCGAAAATCCCGAAGCGGTGCGGCCCATTTTTGCCCGGCTCTCGAGGCTGGCCGACCACTACCAGTTACCCGAGCGCAGCATGGGGATGTCGGGCGATTTTGAGGTGGCGGTGGAAGAAGGGGCGACCCTGGTGCGGGTTGGGCGGGCCATCTTCGAGCCGGATGCTTGAAACGGAAGGTAATTTTTCAGGATGGACTGTAGTAGTCTAAAGCGGTGGAAGAGCGTATGACCGGTGAGTTTCGTATGGCGCGCAACGAGCGGAGCGATCTGACTCCCCTGGATATTCGCTACCAGGAGTTCCGCCTGGGGCTGCGGGGCTATTCGGTGGCTGAGGTGCGGGAGTATTTGGGCCGTGCGGCGGATGTACAGACTGCCCTGATTGAAGAAAACGAGCGCATGCGCAGCTATATCCGCGAGCTCGAGGCCGAACTGGCCAAGTCCAGAGAGGGGGAGGCCGAGCTTAAGCGGGCCGTGGTGGCGGCAGAACGCATAGCCCGCGAGATTAAATCCCAGGCCGAGCGCGAAGCCGAACTCATCAAGCGCGAAACCGAGTCCGAACGCCAGGCGGCGTTGCAGGAGTTGGTTGAGCAGATGAAGCGCATCAAGACCGATATTGAACAGGTTCGCAACGACCGTGAACTGTTTGTGGGCCAGTTCCGGGCCTTGCTTGAAGGCTATATGGCTTCACTGGACAGGTTTAAGCGCTGAACAAATCCGATCAGCGTACACCCAACCGGGCCAGCGCAGCCAGCCAGCTTTCGCGTTGCCAGTAGGATTGTTTGAACTGCCCTCGCACGGCAAAACCAGAAGCCTTGAGGCCAATTTGCTCGGCCAAAATGAGCGCCCTGGGCAAATGGGGTTCGTCAGTAACGATAATGGTTTTCGAGTTGCCGATGATGGGGGCCATGTTGGCGAGGTTTTCCCAGGTGCGGCGGCTTTGCTGTTCGCAGTAGAGGGCTGAACGGGGGACGCCTCGAGCTTTCAGGTAGCGGCAACCCACCTCGCCCTCGCTAAAGCGGTCGCCGGGGCGACGGCCCCCGGTCACGGCAATGCGAGGGGCATACCCCTGACGGTAGAGCTTAAGGGCAGCCTCGAGGCGGTTGCGCAGGATGATCGAAGGTTCGCCATTGTACTGGGCTGCGCCCAGTACAACGATCCAGTCGGCTTTTTTCGATGGAGTGGAGGCTGCCCTGGGGCCAAAAACCAGCATCCCCAGACCAACCAGCACCGCAGCAAGCCACCAGCGCATATCTAAAAGTTCACCTCTACAAACGCTGTACAAGCGCCTGAATCAGTTCTTCAGGGTACTCGAAGCGGGGGTTAATGGTCGAGTTGTGGGGGGTTGCCAAAAACCACGCAGTCATCTTCGTGGCCTGCGCCGCCTGCAAATCACCCTCCGAATCTCCAACGTAGAGAGCCTCATCGGGTTTCAGACCAAAATGATCCAGGGCCCGCTGCAGCAAGGCAGGACTGGGCTTGGGCAGGGCATCCTCACGGGTTAGAACCAGGGCAAAAGCCAGACCGTGTTTCTGCAAGGCAATTTCGGTTGCGGCTCGATGGTTGTTGGTGAGCAGCGCGGTTGGCAGCCCCAAATTGCGCAGCTTTCCGAGCAGATCTACCATGCCTTCGCGCAATTCCGACCTGGCGGATAGCGCCTGTTCATAACGTAACAACTGATGGTGTAACAGAGCCTGTTCTTCTGGCGGACGCAGTGCAATCCCATCCAGAATCAGCAAATCAGGTGCGAGGCGATGGTTTTCTTTGAACTCCGCCCAGGGGTTGAAGGTTCTTGGTTTCAAAACGGTATCATCCAGGTCAAAGAAAACGGCTTTCAGCTTACCCACACCCTAAAGCCTACTCGATCGAGGCATAGCCGGTAGTGGTTGGTTTTAGACCTTGTGACCTTTATCATCTTCCCCTGACGAAACAGGTGCTATACTTGTTCCAAGTTGAGACTACGAGCCGCGCTCCCTGAAGCCCAAAACGGTGGAAGGAGCGGGTTTGTCTTTTTGCTCAGCCCCAAGGCGAGAGCGGATCAGGTGATTGATTAGTGGAGAAAATCTTCGGACGCACCAACGGTCTCAAGCCTAGCGAAAAAAAGCGTCTTGCCAACCTGTACAACCGCCGTGTGGGGGCCAGTCGGCTGCTGTCTGCCGAACTGGCCCGTACCCTGGCGGCCCTTTCGGGGGAACTCGAGAAGCCCATCAGCCTGCTCCTGAACAGGGGAGGGCGGGTGGTTCGGGTTGCCGTGGGGGATGCCAGGGAGTTACCTGTACCCGAGCTGGCCCTGGTGGAAACCCGCCTATCTGGTTATCGGATTTTACATACCCATCTGGGCAACGGCGGGCTTTCGCGCCCCGATCTCTCGATGCTGTTCCTGCACCGCCTCGATGTGATGGCCGCCCTGGAGGTCGAGCAAGGGCATCCCACCAAACTACACCTGGCCCAGCTATCGCCGCCCAAGGGCGACGAAGAGGACTGGCAGATTCTCCCTTCCAGGCCTTACCACGAGTATCTCGACTGGGACGTGACCGCTGCGGTGACGGCGCTGGAAGAGGAGCTATCGCGCCAGGCCAGGGGTCTCGACCTTAAGGACGGCTCCGGTGAACGAGCGGTGCTGGTAGGCGTAGATCAGGGCGAGGGGGTGCAAGCTGAGATAGATCTGGCTGAACTGGTTGAACTGGCCCGCACCGCAGGGGCCGTGGTGGCCCACAAAGAACTGGTTTTTCGCCCCAACCTCGACCCACGCTATGCGATTGGGCGTGGCAAGGTGGATGAACTGGTCTCCCAGGCCTACCACCAGAATGCTGG
>NZ_CALMCQ010000301.1 GCF_937863175.1 uncultured Meiothermus sp.
CGCTCTTCCGATCTGGCTGCCACTCGAGCGCCCTTACCCTGGCCAGCAGGTGGCGCAGGTTCTTGCGGGCAGTGGTGGTCTCCGACTCCGACCAGAACAGGTAGGCCAGGTGTTCGCGGCTGATCCAGTCGCCGCTATGGGCCAGGTAGGCCAGCAGCAGGTAGCGCTTGTCCTGGAGGAACAGCAGTGTCTCCGAGCCCAGCACCACCTGGGGTCTGCCCATCAGTCGAACCGAGTTTTGGGGCATACAATTGTCTAGATACTACCGCACCAACCTGCTCATTACGGCATTAATCGCGTTTGGTCTGAGCAGAACCATCTTTGCTGCTGGCCCCAGTGCCGCCAGTACAGACCTGTCTTACGATAGGAGCGAAGCAACCCGAATCGCTCTGGGTGCTTTGTCCAGGTTAAGAAGGGAGGCCCCAATGACCGCCAAACAAGGCCACGAACTGCTGCGGATCCTGCAAACCCGCTTTGAGCAAAACATGCGCCGCCATAAGGAGCTAAAGTGGGCTGAAGTACAGCAAAAGCTGGAAGCCCAGCCCGGCAAACTGGCCTCGCTCTACCAGATGGAAAACACCGGCGGCGAGCCGGATGTGGTGGGCTACGACTCCCAGACCGGCGAATACCTGTTCTACGACTGCTCGGTGGAAAGCCCCAGGGGCCGCCGAAGCCTCTGCTACGACCGCGCAGCCCTCGAGTCGAGAAAACAAAACAAGCCAAGCAATTCCGCGCTGGATATGGCCTCGGAGATGGGTATCGAGATTTTGACCGAAGCGCAGTATCGAGAACTACAAAAACTGGGACGTATTGATACCAAGACCTCGAGCTGGCTCAAAACCCCCCAGGCCATCCGAAAACTCGGCGGGGCCCTCTTTGGCGACTGCCGCTACGATCATATATTCGTGTATCACAACGGGGCAGACTCGTACTATGCGGCTCGAGGCTTCCGGGGCTCGCTCAGGGTTTAGGCAGATCAGGCGGCATCCTCAAGGCCAACCCTGGTACTGCATTACAAGTACCAGAATCCCCGCTAAACCCAGGCCATTTAGCCCAATAATTCACCAGGGAGAATGCGATCCTGCGGCTGCGGCATACTTACCCGTTCTCGGGCGCCAACCCGGTGGCATTAATGCCAAGACCAGGCAGTCGAGGAGTTGCAGGCGACGGTTTTCGAGCGGATCATACAGTCAGGTACGGAACTGGTACCCTACGACGCGCGGAGGAACTACTCGCTGCAACCGACGACTTGCTGCCTGGTTGGGTTTTGTCCGTTAGTCCTTATACGGGTCAAACTCATCCGCCCCCGCCATCACCACAATCAGGGGCTTCAGGGTGTGCAGCACCTGGATGGTGGGGCCCTGGGCCGCCAGCACCTCGGGCAGGCGGCGGTAGACGTGGGGGCTTTCGTCGAGGCCGCCCCCGCGCAGGAGTACGCCTTTCTGCTCGATCCACTGCCGCATGGCCCCTGGGGTCACCAGCCCTGGTTTGATAATTTTTCTGGTTTTGTGGTGGATTTTGCCCATGGCCTGTTTGCGGCTCATCACCCGGCCCGCACCGTGAATGGTGGAGAACAGCGCGGCCTCCTGCATGGTTTTGGTGTCTGCGCCCGCATCCACTGCCCCCTGCAGGATCACCGCGTCGTCGCCCATGCTGCCGCCCACAAAACTCTTCTGACCGGGAAAGGCCGGGGTCGCGCCCTTGCGGACAATGACTACCTCCTCCCCGCCATGGGTCTCCTTCCAGGCGAAGTTGTGGTGGTTGTGGACGAGCTCCTGCTCCTTACCACCCAGAATCTGCACCACCTTGCGGGCCACCCACTCCCGCCCTGCATAGGCATACTGGCCCGCCAGGTTCATTAATGCCCAGTAGCCCTGGCCCAGTTCGGAGTCCAGCTCGAGCAGCGCCTCCACCTCTTTGCCCCTGGTGTTCCAGGGGCGGTTTTGCGAAAGGGCCATAAAACCCGAGGCGATGGTATGCCCCAGCCCCCGGCTGCCAAAGTGGACGCCTACCCAGATGTGGCCGGTTTCATCCCCGAATACATCCACATAGTGGTTGCCAGAGCCCACCGTGCCCAACTGGGCGCGGGCTTTCTGGCGCAGGGCTTCGCGGGTCGTCTTGTCGGGCAGGGCGCCCCAGGCAGGGTCTGCAAACAACGGATGGTCGGTGGGGGCATCGTCGGCTTTGTTGCTGCGGCCTACGCCAAAGCTAATCGAGGCCGCGATCTCATCCGCCAGCTTTTCCAGATAGGGCTCCACATCGGCCCGCTTCAGGTCGGTGCGAATGGCCGCGTTGCCGCAAGCGATATCGAAGCCCACCCCCGCCACCGAGACCTTGTTGCGATAGGCCGCCACCCCGCCGATGGGCATGATGTAGCCCAGGTGTCCATCCGCCATCAGCGCAGCTTTTTCGGCCCGACTGGCCACATCCCGAAGCTGCGCCAGGGTCTGGGCGTCGTGATCGCCGAAGACTGGAATACCATTCTCGTATCGCATGATCCACCTCGAGGGATGTCGGCCATCGTTCTTCCGGAGCGACGCAAGGTCTTGCCTCCCGTCTGCTATACCAAAAAAGCCCGCAAAGTCTGCGGGCCCGGGTAGCGCGAAGGTCTGGTTTAGCCGGTAAAACGCCGCCTAGCCCGCAAGAAGATACCCCGCCGGGAACTCGGGTTGAGTGGTGCGATCGGGCCAAGCATGGTTATTTTCTCCTTACCGACCCCCCGTCGGGAGAGGGGATGGGAGAAGCCTGACTCGGTTGGTGCCGGGAAGGGGACTTGAACCCCTACGCCCTTACGGGCACTACCCCCTCAAGATAGCGTGTCTACCAGTTCCACCACCCCGGCAGGGCAAATTACAGGTTAGTGGGGCGGCGGACGCTTGTCAAGGATGGCAAAAATACCTGAGGCCAGGGTATTGGTTGTGGTAGAAAGACCCGAGTATGCAAACTGTGACATCGCTGGCCTTGGCTGGGTTACTGCATGATCTGGGCAAGATTTATCAGCGGGCCTACTGGGGGAATGTACCGGAGGGTCTTGCGGACCGGAGTCACCCTGCTTATACCGAGTGGGCCATCCGTCGGCATGCCCAGCTTTTTCAGAAAATTGTCCCAGACCTTGACTGGCTGACGGGTTCGGCGGCCCGACATCACGAGGGCTGGCACGATAAACCCCAGTACCAGCCCCGCACACCTGCGGAGTGGTGCGTGGCTCTGGCTGACACCTATGCCTCTCGGGAGAGGGTCGAAGCGGGCGAGATAGACGCCAGACACGCAACTGCGGTTCCCCTCAAGTCGGTCTTTGCCAGCCTGCGGGTGCAGGGGGCTTACGGCCAGCTTGAGTGGGGCTATAGCCAGGTACGGGCAGGGCAGGAGGTGGGCCTGAAACCGGGGGAAGCTTACCCTGAGGCCAGACCCAATGTTTCCAGCGACACCTACCGGCGGATAATCGAACGGCTTGATGAGCGCCTGGCACAGCTCGCTCGCCACAACCCAGGCCCGGAAGGCTTGCTTGCCAACCTGCTGGGCATCTTCCAGGAGCTACTCTGGAACGTACCCTCCGACACCCAGGGCGAGCCGGAGGTGTCGCTATTCGATCACCTGCGCCTGACCGGGGCTATCGCAGCCGCACTATGGGCCTACCACGGGGGTAACCCCACCCTCGAGGCCCTCAAAAACGATAGCCAAGACAAGTTCTTGCTGGTTCTGGGTGACCTGGGCGGCATCCAGAGCCACATTTACCGCATTCAGGGGGCCCAGACCGGAGTGGGGGGCCTGGCCAAGCGGCTCCGGGCGCGCAGCCTCGAGGTCTCCCTTGCTGCCGAAGCCCTGGGCCTGGAGTTGCTACATCGCACAGGCCTTACCCCTTTGCAGCGCATCATGAGCGCCGGGGGCAAGTTTTACCTGCTCCTGCCTAATACCAAAGCGGTGCACCAGGCCCTGGTGGAAACCCAGCAGCAATGGGAAAAATGGGCCCTGGATCAGG
>NZ_CALMCQ010000302.1 GCF_937863175.1 uncultured Meiothermus sp.
CTTTTGGCGAGGATGTCACCCCGCTGGGCGGTGCGGTGCTGCGCACCCACACCTCGGGGATGCAGATCCGCTACATGATCCAGCACACCCCCCCCTTCAAGATTGTGGTGCCGGGGCGGGTCTTCCGCTACGAGCAGACCGATGCCTCGCACGAGGCCATGTTTCATCAGCTCGAGGGTCTGGTGGTGGGGCCGGATATTACCATGGCCGACCTTAAAGGGGCCATCACCGAGCTGGCCCGGGGGCTGTTTGGCAAGGAGGGCAAGGCCCGCTTCCAGCCCACCTACTTTCCCTTTGTGGAACCGGGGGCGCAGTTTGCTATGTGGTGGCCCGAGCGGCAGAAATGGCTCGAGCTGGGAGGTAGCGGGATGGTTCACCCCAATTTGTTCAGGGCGGTGGACGAGTACCGCGAGAAAATGGGCCTGCCCAGGGCCTACGAAGGGATGACCGGCTGGGCCTTTGGCATGGGGGTGGAGCGGCTGGCCCTGCTGCGCTACGGCATCCCCGATATCCGCTACTTCTACCAGAACCGCTTGAGCTTCCTGCGGCAGTTTAGAGGTTAGCTGATAGCCCATAGCCTATGGCCAATAGCTAAAAACACTAACCGCTATAAGCTATCAGCCATCCGCTAACAGCGAGGTTTATTCATGAAAATCGTCTATGACTGGCTCAAAGAATTCCTGCCCGAGGCGCCCCATCCCAGCCGCCTGGAAGAGGTGCTGGCGGGGCTGGGCATCGAGACCGAGGCCATCTGGTCGCTTGCTGTCCCACACGGGAAAATTGTGTTTGCCAGAGTGCTAAAGGTTGAAGACCTCGAGGGCAGGGAGGTACGCAGCCTCACCCTGGACATTGGACGGGAGGTACAGGTGGTCTCGGGTGCGCCCAACGCCCGGGTGGGTATTGGGGTAGTGCTGGCCCTGCCGGGTGCGGTGCTGCCGGATGGAACCGAGCTGGGCCTGCGCACAATTGCCGGGGTGGAGTCTTACGGAATGGCCCTTTCGGCCAGGGAGCTGGAGATGGGCGAGTACGCCGGCGGCTTGATGGAACTCCCGCCGGATGCACTGCCCCCCGGCACGCCGCTGGCCGAGGTCTGGAGCCCGGACGAGGTGCTCGAGATCGAGATCACCCCCAACCGCCCGGACTGGCTCTCGGTCTACGGGGTGGCGCGGGATCTGGCCGCGCTGGGCATGGCCCTGAACCACCCCGACCCCAGGCCCAACACCACCCCGATTACCCTGCCTTTCCAGGTCTGGCTCGAGGACACCCAGGGCTGCTCGCGCTTTACCCTGTCGTACGCCCGGGGCATCCGGGTGGGGCCCAGCCCGCTCTGGGTGCAGCGCCGCCTGTATGCCGCCGGGATGCGCCCCATCTCCAACGTGGTAGACGCCACCAACTACGCCATGCTGGAGCTGGGCAGCCCCATGCACGCCTACGATGCCAGCTACATCCGCCAGGGGCTGGTGGTGCGCCGGGCCAGACCAGGCGAAACACTGGTCACCCTGGACGGACAGGAGCGAACGCTAGACCAGCGCGACCTGCTGATCACGGTCAGGGATGACAGCCTTACCCGCCCGGCGGGGCTGGCCGGGGTGATGGGCGGGGCCGACGACGAAATCCGCCCCAGCACCACCGAGGTAGCCCTCGAGGTGGCCCACTTCGACCCGGTGATGGTGCGCCGCACGGCTAAGCGCCAGGGTCTCAAAACCGAGGCTTCCTACCGCTTCGAGCGTGGGGTAGACCCGGATGGCCAGCTAAGAGCCGCCGATCGTTTCATGGAATTGTTGCAGACCTGGTCCGGTGGAGGAGTCCAGGTCGCCCGCGACCGCATTGACCTCAACCACACCCGGCCCCCCAGTCCCATCGCGTTTCGTCCAGCCCACACCTCCCGCCTGATGGGGATGGCCTACCACGAGACCGAGCAGCTGGCGGTGTTGCGCCGGCTGGGCTGCAGGGTCGAGTCCCGATTGGAAACCGGAACCTTTGCAGTCACACCTCCCAGCCACCGGGTAGATCTAACCATCGAGGAAGACCTGGTCGAGGAGGTGGCCCGCATCGTGGGGTACGACCAGATTCCCATCACCCTGCCCAGCTTTTTTCCCCATCCCGACAACCTGGGGGTGGATGAACCCTATGAGGCCCTCGAGAGACTGCAGCAGGCCCTGGCGGGTCTGGGCTTCCAGGAGGTGATCAACTACTCCTGGTCGTCGCCGGAGGAGTGCGCCCTGATGCGGGCTCCTGCGCCCACCGTCTTCATGCAAAACCCGCAAACCCCCGACCGTACCGCCCTGCGCACCGCGCTCTACCCCGGCCTGCTCAAAAACCTGCATACCGCCTCGGCCCAGTCCGAAAAAGGGCCCTTTCTGCTTTTCGAGATTGGCAGTGTCTTCAACCAGACCGAAACCACCCATCTGGCCGCTCTGCTGATCGGCGAGGCCGTGCAGGGATACTGGCAGCCTGGCCTGGGGGGTAGTTTTTTCGTCCTTAAGGGGCTTCTCGAGACGGTGGCGCAGAACCTGGGCAGCAGCCTGCGGGTCGAGCAAGAGGCCCAGCCGTACCTGCACCCCGGCATCTGCGGGGCGGTTTTCTGGAACGACCAGAAGGTGGGGCATATCGGCGCACTGCACCCGGCCATTGCAGCGGCCCTCGAGCTGCCCAGTGGTGCACGGGCAGCGGCCCGTCCCGAAGGGGATCATCCCCAGGTATTTTTATTCGAGTTGGCCCTGCCGCTCAGCAAAGGCCCGGATACCTTCTCCGACATCGCCAAATATCCGGCCTCGATGCGCGATCTGGCGGTGGTGGTGCCGGAGCGCGCCCCCTATGCCTGGGTAGAGCGGCTGATCCGCACCAGCGCGGGCGAGCACCTGGTGCAGCTGGAAATTTTCGATGTCTACCGGGGTAGGCCGCTTTCGGAAGGCGAAAAAAGCCTGGCTTTCCACCTGACCTTCCGCCACGAAGGGCGCACCCTGACCGACCTCGAGACCGATGACTTTATGCAAAAGGTGATTGGAGCAATTGAGGCCGCAGGATACGCGATCAGGAAGTGACCCATCCGTACAGGAAACTCCGAATCCACCCGGCACTAGCCCGAAATCATTTGTTCGGAGCGGATGACCGGCGCATTGAAAACCGCCCTGGAGCCCGCCAGCCGCGATGGGTATGCTGGACTGTACGGTTGTGTGCGCTACAGGACGGAATAGGAGAGAAGAGCGATAGGGCTGACCTTTGACATCGCACCCACGGATAGTACCGAGTTCGGATGGAAAGTCTCCCAACGGGTTGTCATATCCCCGACCCGTCCCGCAGAGATGCCTATGCAATCGCCGGGTACGCCACAGCCACGAGAGCAACCTGGTGCAGGGGCATACTCGGAAGCGTAAGGGAGTAGACTGGGCTTCGCAAAGATAACCCCCCAAGGTATGGAAGAGTATCTTTGCGAAACCGGTATGCAGCAGCTTTGGGCCAGACTGTCTTAAGGGGATATGGTTCCCAGACTTTGTACTGAAGCCTGTGGCCGATAGCCACCCAGCTCACCCCAGTTAGGGGAACCGATGCCCTACAGCCATAATTTGACTCGAGTCCTTCAGGAGGAAACATGCTGATGGTTGCGGGCGAAGCCCTGATAGATATGACCCCTATTGTGCACGATGGCCGTACTGCTTACATACCTCATCCTGGGGGTTCCCCTTACAACGTTGCGTTGGGTGCAGGCCGCCTGGGTACACCCACCACATTTTTGGGGCGGATTTCACGGGACGCCTTTGGGCAGTTGCTAAGACGCCATTTGGCAGCCAGCAAGGTAGGCCTGGACTATGTGAAGGAGGGCGATCAACTCACCACCCTGGCCCTGGTAGCCCCTTCCGAGTCGGGCGAGTTCTTCTCGTTTTACTGCGACAACACCGCCGACCGTCTGCTCCTGCCCGAAGACCTTCCGTCCACCCTGCCAGTCGGCGCAACGCTGCACTTCGGCTCTTTCTCGCTGGTTCTGGAGCCGGGGGCCTCCACCCTCGAGTCGCTGATGCGGCGCGAGGCCCGGCGCCGCCTGATCTCGCTCGACCCTAACGTACGGCCCTTCCTGATTCCCAACCGGGAGGCCTACCTCGAACGGCTGATGGGCTGGCTCGAGCAGGCCGATCTGGTTAAGGTCAGCCAGGCCGACCTCGAATGGCTCTACCCTGGCGAAAGTCTGGAGGCCATTGCCCAGGAGTGGAAGAAACACGGCCCGGTGATGATTATCGTGACCCAGGGGGGTCGGGGGGCTTTGGCCGTCACCGGCCAGGAGATCCTTCGAGTCCAGGCCCCCAGGGTCACGGTTGTGGACACAGTGGGTGCTGGGGATGCCTTCATGTCCGGCATGCTGAGCTGGCTGTGGCGCTCAAAGGTCTGGTCTCGAGCGGTGCTGGAGTCGCTGGGCAGCGAACAGATAGCGGCCCTGCTCACCTTCGCCGCCCGCGTTGCGGCCATCACCTGCACACGGGCTGGGGCCAGTCCACCCTGGCTAGAAGAGGTGGGATAAACCGCATCCAGCAGCTCGAGCAGGCTTTGTTTATCGCGATTCCCTCTATTTTTTCGCCGCTCATACCGGATTTAAAAAGATCATCCTCCAACCCGGAGACCCCGAGGCTCTCTTTTTGAATCCGGGAGCACACCCCTCCCGGACGGGCGGCGGAAAGAGCGTCTCCCTTCGGTCGGGTTGCGAATCTGGTATAATCCTGGCGGCAAAAAAAACGAGTTCAGTACAACTTTTAGACTTTTGGGGATGGCTGGGTTCTTTCCGAGAACCGCTCTAGTGCACAATCAGCTCACTCAGAAAGCCCTGCAGTGCGGTGTTGAAGGCTTTGGGGTTCTCGAGGTTGCTCAGGTGTCCCGCCCCGGGGATGATCAGCATCCGGTTATCGGGAATCCCATCCGCCATCCGCCTTGCTTCGGCAGGTGGGGTCAGGGTGTCTTCCTCGCCCACCAGTATCAGCACCGGAACCGTAATTGTGGGCAACAGCGGCACCGAGTCGGGGCGGTCTGCCAACCCTTTGAGGCTGGCTATCGTCCGACCGGGATCGGCAGCCAGGAAGGTCTGGCGTACTTGTTCTACCAGGGCTGGACGGTTTGCGCGGGTGGTATCTCCCAGGTTGGTCTGCAAGGCTCCCTCGGGGAAAAAACCCATCCCTTCGGCGCGGATGCGCTCGGCGGTCCGGGCCCGGCCGACCTTTTGCTCGGCCGTGTCGGGGGTGGCCCGGGTATCGGCCAGCACCATTCCCACAAATCGTTCGGGAGCCAGGTTCCACAGGCGAAAAATTACATATCCGCCCATCGAGAGCCCCACAAACACCGCCTTCTGCCAGCCCAGGTTGTCCATCTCCAGCAGCACATGGGCCGCTGCGCTTTCTAGATTTTCGAAACCCAGTATATCCGGCCTCAGCACCGGATGCCCTTGCACTATCCGGCGCTGATCGTCCCACATAGCCGGGCGGTAAGGAAAAGCGTGAAGAAAAACCACAGGAGTTGCCATACCCCCAGCATAGCCCAGGGCTAAAGGGCGCCGGGAATTGCAGGCTGAAACTGGCTTCACGGCTTGGTTCCTTGTTTCCCAGCTTCCAATCCGGTCAGCGCTGCCGCATACAGCCGCTCGAGGTCGGTCTCGCCGGTCTCGAGCTGATGCTCAAAAGCAGCCTGAAGCATCTGACCAAACTCAACCCCCGGCCTGTGGCCCCTGGCGACCAGGTGTCGCCCAGACAAAATTGGCCGTACCGGCACCGGCTGTGGCTCAAAAAACTTCCAGGACTCTGGCGGGCGGCGATCCCCGGCATCGGCGCGGTAGAGTGCTTCCAGGGCTGGCAGATAAACTCCTGCCTCGGCCTGGAATCTACGGATGGCTCTGGGCGTTGGTTTGGTAAAGACCGGAACCATGTGCAGGGCCGTCGTCACCAGGATCTCGTCGCGCAAGTGGTTGGGCAGGCGTAGCTCGCGAGCAATGCGGGGAATTAGCTGGGCTCCAACCTGCTCATGGCCGTGAAAACTATACCAGCCCTCCGGTTTCCACCGGGCCGTGTCCTTCTTGCCAATATCGTGCAGCAAGGCATGCCAGCGATACTTCGGGGGAGCAAGGTCAATTACTTTTAGGATATGGCTCAACACATCCCTCTCCGGGTGCCAGCGCGGGTTTTGCAGGAGCAGGTGGGCATCTTCAAACTCGGGAATCAGGCGCTGCAAGATCTCCAGATCGTACAGGTAGCGCACAAATCGGCTGGGGGCTCCATTCGAGTCTGCCACATGCGGCGCAGCAAAGGCTTTATCAAACTCTGCAGTGACGCGCTCGATGGCCACATGGGAAAGCACTTGTGGGGCTGCCTCTCGTGCGGCCTGCATGGTTTTTTCCTCAATCTCGAAGCCATACCGGGCTGCGAAACGACCCGCCCGGATTACCCTCAGATAGTCCTCGCGGAAGCGCTGTTCGGGGTCACCCACCGCCCGCAGTATGCCCGCTTCTATGTCCTGCTGGCCTCCAAAGGGGTCAATGACCCGCCCCTCGGCATTCATGGCAATGGCCCCGATGGTGAAGTCGCGCCGGGCCAGGTCTTCCTCGATGCTGTTCCCCCACCGCACCCTGGCTTTACGCCCGAAGGTCTCCACGTCTTGCCGAAAGGTGGTCACTTCGTAGGGGCGGCGGTCAATCAGAACCGCTATAGTGCCGTGCTCGAGGCCGGTAGGAATGGCCACCAGACCGTGTGATTCAACAAGTTGAATGGTTTCTTCGGGTGGGGCGGAGGTGGCAAAGTCTAAATCTTCAGGCTCTCGCCCCAACAGGATATCGCGCACCGCCCCACCCACCAGATAGAGGTCTGGAAGGAAAAAGAGGGTCTGCAATACCGCACGATAATCTTTCATGTCCCCCCGGCCCGGCAGCCAAAGACTGAGGTTAGCACGCTGCCTGCAGGATGCCAAGACCGGCCGGACAGGTCTAGGTCAGCCCCTCCAACACATCCTGCACCGGCATGGCTGGAAAACTCCCCCGCAAGCCGCCGAGTACAAACCGCTCTTCCTCCAACACCCCGGGCCAGTCCCGCTCGATATGGCTGAGGGTTGAGGCGGGCCCTATCTGCGAGCGATGGGCCAGAAGCGCAGCGCGAATGGTTTGGGCATAGGGGCGCACATCCAGGT
>NZ_CALMCQ010000303.1 GCF_937863175.1 uncultured Meiothermus sp.
GATGAGCCTGGTGGGGCCGCGCCCCATCGTTCAGGCCGAGGTGGAGCGCTACGGCGACCGCTTCTCGCTCTACGCCCAGGTGTTGCCGGGCATGACCGGCCTGTGGCAGGTCTCGGGCCGCAACCAGACCCCCTATGCCCAGCGGGTTGCGCTGGATACCTATTACGTGCGCAACTGGTCCCCCTGGCTGGACTTCTATCTGCTGGCCCGCACGGTCTGGGCGGTGCTGTGGAGTGATGGGGCCTACTGAGGCTGTAAGGTGGGGCTCGCAGGCCGTAAGGTCGAAAGCCAGTTTGGCCTTCGCCGTTCGCCTATCTACTGCCCAGCCTGCAATTCCTTCAACAGGGCAGGGGCTTGTAGACCCCAGTCCTGGTAGGTCTGGTATATTTGCTGACCCATAGGCACGCCAGCGGGCCGCATTCCCGGTGGAAAGCGTTTTAGTCCGGCTTGCAAAGCTGCAACAGCATCCTCCTTGCGTTCCAACTGGGCTGCAAGCCGGGCCTGTTGCAGGTAAAAGCCGGGGCTGGCAAGGGCAAAAGTGCGGTTGATCTGGGTCAGGATGGTGAGCTGTTCTTCTGGGCTTTGGGCATGCTGCAACATGGCCCGGTATACCCACAGGCTTTTGGGGTTGAGTTCAGCAGCCCTGACCAGCAACCCGGTTCGCTCGAGGCCCGAAAGGCGGTCAGCCTCGGCCAGCACAGCAGGCCGATGGCCCAGATGCCTCCCGGTAGCACAGCTCTGGGAACACGGCCAGTACCACCAGGCCAGTAGCGCTACCGCCAGCCCGATTCCTACCGGAGATACCGCCCTGCGCCAGTTCGCGTTTGCCCAGCCACCCGGGCTACCCCCAGAGCCCTGGATCTGCCCGTAGACGGCCCCCAGGCTGGCAAAGGCCAGCATCATCACGGCAGGGTACATTCCGGTAATGTCAAAGGTTAGGGTGGCCCATAGCCCCGCAGCACCCAGAGCCCAGGGCCAGGCAGGGGAGTTCCAGCCCCGCCAGAGTAGCCAGCCCAGTATGCCTAGCAACAGCAGTAACCTCGGCCAGCCTCCGGTAGCGGCGGTCTCGAGGTAATAGTTATGGGCGCTGCTGAAGAGTACCCCTGGGTACTGCTGGTAGGCTGCCAGAACATCCCGAAAGCTGCCATTGCCCGTGCCAAATGGCTTTTGCAGGGCGATGTGCAGGGTTTGCTGCCACATCTGTAGTCGGCTGCCGATACTACCCTCAGGAGCGACATCGCCAATTTGCTGCTCGAGGTTTGCTCGGGTTGCCAGCCCGGCTTGAACGGGGTGAAAGGGCACGGCGCGATCTATGGCAAATACCACCAGACCCAGTGTAGCCAGGCCAGCCAGTATGTGCAGGGGTCTGATCCGCTCTTGCCATAGCCGGTACACCAGCAAAATAAGTATGAGCAAGAGTGGCAGATAGACCGCTCGAGCCCCCGAAATCAAGGCCAGAAACAAAGCTCCCGTCAGCAGGATGCCGCTCAGAAGGGGCCACCTCGAGCGGATCATCCACACCGCCGCCACCGGGATCAGCGCCAGGGCCTGGGCTCCGGCGACATAGTGTGCAGAGCCAGAAAAATACATCACCATGCCCGTTGCTCCCAGCGCCAGAGTAACGAAAAGCCCGGAGGCCAGCAGGGCGGTGTGCAGACCCAGCAAACCTGCCAGCCAGGCCCCCGCGCCAAAAGCCGCCAGATAGGCAACCTCCCAGAGCCCGACCACCAGGGTAGTGCCGGGGGTTAGGCTCCAGAACACCGTTACCAGGCCCAGTACCCACCAGAGCCAGAGAGCGGTAGGAATTTTGAATGCCAGAGATACCAATCCGCCCAGTGCAAGGCCAGTGAACCACAAAGGGGGTTGATGGTGGTGCAGAGCGGGCTGTTGCCAGAGCCACCAGAGCAGTGCAAGAATAACCGCACATATTCCAATAGTGGTCAAAAGTCTAATACGACCTACGATTTGCATAGGTTCATTGTAGAGTCCAGCGAATGGCCCTCAGAGTTTTTTTGCATGATTGGTGGTGGCCTGCGTATGTGCTGGTCTGTCCTTGGATTTTCTGGTGGGGAGCCCAAAGTGCCAGTGAGGCGGTCGAGTTCACCTACTATCTGCAAGCACTTGCGCTGGCCGTTTTCCTGGCAGGCGGTTTGATATTTGAGCTTTTGAGCCGACCCGATTTGAGGCTACGGGATACGATCCATCTTCCTCGGCATTTCTCGCGTCATCCAGCCGTAACCCTGGCCCTGGCCTTTGGAGTCTGGGCCGTGATTGCAGCCGGTTTTGCCCCGTCCCCCATCGTGGCTTTTCTGGGGTCGTTGTACGGTTCCGGCGATGGGGCCGCCTGGGCCATGGGGCTGTCGCTGGCGTTTGTGCTGGTGTATGTCCAGGGCTTACGCGACTCGAGGCTAGCCTCAAGAATTCTCAGCATGCTGCTTGTGAGTGGATTTTCCCTGGCTGTACTGGCAATCCTCGAGGTCTTGCGTAACCAGGCCCTCCAACCCCATGCGCTCAGTGTTCCGATGGGCAGCTTTAATGGGCCAGGGCATCTGGCCGGGATGCTTACTCTGGTGGCGGCGGTTGCGGTGGCCTGGTGGTATCAAAACAATCGTTTAGCGCTGGTGACTGCCCTTGTCCTTGCCGTAGCTATCGGGTTGGCAAGCAAGCGAGCTGTTTTGATTGGATTGTTGCTGGCTTTGGGGGCCGGTTGGCGGACGCCGTTTAGGCTGCTGCTGGCCGCCGTGGTAGTGGCCCTGGGGCTCTGGACTGGTTTTCAGGGGGCTGCCAGCCAGCAAGCACTGGCACGAGACCTGGGCGATCCAACCACCTTTTCCACTCGAGCCGAGCTCTGGGAAGCTGCCCTGGCTGGCGTATTGGCGCGGCCCATCACCGGCTGGGGGGCGGGACAGTTCGACGAGGTCTGGCCGCGCTATCTAAACCGCCAGGACGTAGAGACCTACCTGCGGCTGGAATTCGGGATACAGGAGGTGTTACACACTTCCTACACTCCTTTCGGGCCGCCCGCCTTTTTGGTTCGAAATGCCAGCGGCGAGGTGGTCTCATTTTTTGTTACCCCCTGGAAGTCGCATAACCAGCTGCTCGAGGTAGGCCTGCTTCGCGGTCTGGCAGGGCTTGCGCTTTACTTGCTGCTCATATCCATGCTTGTGCGCCCGGCATGGCTGGGCAATCCTGCTGCGGTTGGAATTCTGGCCTATTTGGGTTTCACCATGCTGTGGTTTGTCCCCACCCAGGTTGAAGGGGTCATGTGGGTGTTGTGGGCGGTGGCACTTTTGCCACCCGCGGCAACAAAGCCCAGGCTGCAGCCAGCAAAACCAGGTGGATAGGCTCCACCTGCATTACCGGAAACCAGGCCAGGTAGTAGATCATCAGCGCTACAAACACCCATCCCAGCCAGTGGTTGTTTCTCAGGCTGAGATAAACCGGGTACAGGTACAAAACCAGCCAGATTAGCGTACTAAGTAGACCAAACGCTAGCCAGCGATCCAGCACAAAGTTGTGCGCCCTGTCAATGGCGAACCCAAACTCTTTGGTAACATTCTGCTGCCCGCCAAACCGCTCGAAGTTGAAAGCAATCCACCGGTCTCTAATTTTGATGTCTTCGCCTGGAAACGTCTTGATGTAGGCATCCTGGAGCCTGGCATCCCGGGGCCAGCCAAACTCGAGGGCATACTGTTCTGCCAGCAAATCAAAGGGAGGATTGCGAATCTGGGCCAGCTTCAGCGCATCCGACCCGCCCCCCAGAACAGGTTGAAGAGGGGTTTCTTGAATGGCTCGCAGGGCGATCTGCCAAATGACCAGGCGGGTCTGCAGGGTGTGCGTGTCCTGGTAGCTCTGGCTGTCTTGTTCAAAGCTTCTGGGGTCGGGCAGAACAGTCCTGGGAACCAGAACGCCAACCACCAGCAGGGCGCTCAAAAGGAACAGAAGCCATTTCCTCCACCACAGATTCATGGCGATCAGGGTTGCAACCAGGGCGTAGAAAGCCGCGCTGTTGCCCGTAATTCCCAGCCCAGCCGCCGAAAATAGGGCAGCGCCCAGCCAAAGAAGGCGGTAGCCAGGTCGCGGGTCGGCAAAGCCATGCCAGAGCGCAACCAGAATTCCCGGCAGCAAAAGGGCAGCCACCATGCCTGGATGTCCAAGCGTGCCCAGGGGTGTGTTGAAATCCTGCCAGAGCCGGAGTGGGGTTACCGGGTCGAGGTCGAGCCTCTGCAAAACAACAATTGCAGCCTGAACACCACAGCCCACCACCAGCGCAAGGGCCACCGGGCGGAAATGCAGCGGCGCGCCCCTCAGGCTCAGATAGGCAAAAGCGCCGAGGGCAAAAAGTCCGAGGTGGTACAGAATTCCATCGAATCGCTGGCTTGGTCCCAGGAGATCGAAGGCAGTCTCGTCGCGGGCATTGAGGGTGCTCAGGATGACCAGTAGCAAATGTGCAAGCAGCAGAAACAAAAAGACCGATTTTGTTATTTGTTTTCGAACCTCCCAAAGCCCCAGGACACCCACAACCAGCAAAAACAACAACTTGGGTAAATACAAAAACTGCTCCGAAGCCAGGATGTTGTCGAGAGGGGTGACTACCGGGGGCTTTCCCAGAAGGGTGCCTGGAAAGAATAAAAGAGGGTAGATGAATACAAACAATAAAAGAAGCCAGGGATATGCCGGCGCGCTTGTTGTTGAGCGTCGCATATCCCCGATTGTAGAGGTTGGAAGCGGATTTAGTAGCCGATTGTGACCGCTGGCTGCGTGCCCCCCGAGTAGACTATCGTAACCCGAGCGGCCTGTTCGGTATAGGTGCAACTGGTCACGACCAGGGCACTGGTGGGCGCGGGCACCACATAACCACCAAAGTTGGCACCGGCCACACAGGTGCCGCTGGGCACGAGTGCTGATGGGTTTTCGCCAATATAGGCCTGGGCAGAGCGATAGACATTGGAAGCGTAAGCTAATGCAGCCCGGTCAATTGCGACCCTTCGTGCATTGATAAGGTTGGGCACCAGTGCGGCAGCCAGAATGCCAATGATGGCGATCACGATCAGCAACTCGATGAGGGTAAAACCTCTGTGAGTCTTCATGATCCTTTAGAAAAATGCCCTGCCTTCTGGCAGGGCATGGTCTAGGCGACCAACTAGTTGCCCACGGTCACGGAGGTGAGGGTGCCACCGGTGTAGGTGACGCTTACCGTCGCACCAGTCGTAGCAACCGTGCAGCCCGTGATGAAGCCACCAGGAGCGGGCACGCTGTATGCGCCAGCGGAGTAGCCACCGGTTCCAGTGCAGGTGGTGGGAACGGTGGTCGCGCTGACGTTCTCCGCCAGATAGGCCTGGGCGGTCTTGTAGACGTTCTGGGCGAAGGCCTGGGCAGCACGGTCGTTGGCAACTTGGCGGGCGCGGAGCAGGTTGGGGATCAGTACGGCGGCCAAGATGCCGATGATGGCGATTACGATCAACAGCTCGATCAGGGTAAAACCGGACTTCTTCATGGTACTTCTCCTGGGGTTCCGCACCGGTTGAATATGGGTATGGGTGCGGCATTGCGTAGTGCATCGAGAGGGCTTTGGGTCTTGCAGGAGCGGGCCGATTCCCGGACTCCAGGGTTCAGTATAGCCCCTGGTTTTGGAGAGCGTGTGGAATTTGACCCAACCAGCCCCGGGGTACGTTACGGGGGTTTTGGCGGCGGGGGTGGATCCGATGGGTCTGCACATAACGCCTGGGCAGGGTTCCGGCGCCAGCGCGGGGCCGTCCGGGGGGTTTTGGGGGTTCGCGGCCTGCAGGGTGCGCTATCAACTGCTCAAAACCCGGCTAATGAGACTGGCCAGGCGCTCGGCGGCGCTTTCCAGAAAGGTTTCGAAGGCGATGGGGGCTTCGCTGCCGGCCTGGTCGGTGATGGCGCGTAACAGGGCCATCGGCATACCCATGCGTCTGGCTGTCCACAAAGCGGCTGCTCCCTCCATCTCGACCGCATCGGCTGCGAACACCCGGCGCACCTCGTCGGCCTCGCTGCGGTGGGCTAGAAAGCGGTCGGCACTGGCGATACGGCCCAGGTAGATGGGCAGGCCCATGGCCAGCGCCGTGCGCAATACCCTCGAGGTGAGGCCGGCATCTCCGGGAATAAAGCGCTCGCCGGTTGCGAGTTCACCCGGAGCCCGGCCAAAAGCGGTGATGTCTACGTCGTACTGGACGGCATCTTGCGCCAGGATCAGATCCAGGGTCTTAAGGTCGGGATTCAGGGCCCCAGCCACGCCCACCCAGAACGACTGCGCGGGGCTGAAGCGAACCCTGGCATAGGCCACCGCCGCCGCGGCTGCCGCTTTGCCCACCCCGGTTTCGATGAGTACCACCGGGTACCGCCCCAGCTCCCCCTGCTGAATCGTCCAGGGGCCGTCTACGGCCTCATGCAGGCTGAGGTGTTTGCGCAGAGCCTGGGCTTCGGCTCCTTCGGCGGCAAATAGGGCAACCATGGGCATACTGGGCTAGCCTAGCACTCCCTCGAGGGAACATCCAGCACCGAAGGGTGGGGAAACGCCGGCATCACGGGGGGCGTAAACTGGAATGCGCCGGGTTCTACCCCGCAATCTCGATGGTTTCCTGGATGTGCAAGCCGGTATGCAGCACCCGCTGCGCCCAGGCTTTGGCGCCCTCGAGGTCGTGGTCGCGGTAATTGCCACACTCGAGATCGCTCACCCCCGGCACCGGCCCGGTGTGGTTCACCACCTCCTGCAAGGTGTTTCGGAAGGCATCCAGTACCTTCTGGGGCCCGGGTTCGCCCAGCGCGACCATATAAAACCCGGTGCGGCAGCCCATTGGCGAGATATCCACCACCCCGTCCAGATGGGTGCGGAGGTAGGTGGCCAGCAGGTGCTCGAGGGTGTGGAGGGCGCCGGTGCTGAGTGCGTCCTGGTTGGGCTGCGCAAAACGCAGGTCGTACTTCTCGATTCGGTCGCCCCTGGGGGTCTCCTTAACCCCCGCCAGCCGCACATAAGGGGCCTGGACTTTTTGGTGGTCGAGGCGAAAGGACTCCGGAATTACCAGGGGCCGGGACATGCGCTTCAGTTTACAACGCCATGGGCTTCTGGCTTCGGGACTCGGCGACATAACTTTTTAGGCCGGTGCACGGCCCTACAACGATCCTGCGGATCTCAAGCCTCAGGTCGCAGGTCGGCCTGGGGCCGAGATCGCAGGCCATAGCGAAGATTTCTAGCTTTCAGCTTCTAGCCTTCGACCCTCGACACAATCATTTCGGCGGCACCGGGGGCCGTGGAGAGGAGGAAACCGGGTTGCCAGACCGCTCAGCCGCGCAGCTTTTTCCACAGTTCGGGGGTCAACAACAAAAAAACCGGAATCAGCTCGAGGCGGCCAGCCCACATCTGGAGGATCAGAATGATTTTGGAGAGGGGCTCGAGCCCGGCATAGCTGCCCATGGGCCCCACCTCACCCAGCCCCGGCCCGATGTTGCCGACCGCCTGGGCGCTGGCGGTAAAACCCACCACAAAGTTGTTCTCGAGCAACGAGATCAGCACCGCTCCTGCTGCCACCAGTCCCACGTAGAGTGTGATGAAAGCAGCGACCGAGCGCATCACATCTTCGCCCAGACTTTTGCGGCCCAACCGGAGGGTGATGATGGCCTGGGGGTGCAGCGAACGCAGTAACTCCCGCCGCACAATGGCTCCCACGATCAGCAAGCGAATCACTTTTATTCCGCCCGCACCCGACCCCGCACACCCCCCGACAAACATGGCCGCTACCAGGATGGCCTGGGCCGCCGGCGCCCATAAGGCGAAGTCGGCACTGGCGTAGCCAGTGGTGGTAATGATCGAGGTTACGTTGAAGAAAGCATGGCGGATGGCCTCATCCCAGGTGTAGTCCATGTCCTCGGCGTGGTGGGTCATCAAAAAGACGGCCAGTGACGAGCCAAATACCAGGACAATAAGGGTGTAAACCCTGAGCTCCACATCTCTTAACAGCGGGCGGGGATCGCGGCTGAAGAAAAGCCGGTACTGCAACACAAACCCCGCACCCCCAAGAAACATGAACAGGGTTCCGAACCACTGGGCCAGGGGGGTGTACTCTTCAAAACTGCGGGGGTTGGGACTGAACCCGGCAGCGGGCAGGGTGGTGAGGGCATTGCAGAGCGCCTCGAATGCCGGTACACCTGCAATCCAGTAACACAAGGCTGCCGCCAGGGTGAGGGCGGTATAGACTTTGAGAATGCTCTGGGCAGCGGTACGCAGACGAGGGGTGAAGGGTTCTTTTTGCACGCCGGTGCTCTCGGTGATAAAGAGCTGACGGCCCGCCACGGCCAGATGTGCCAGCAGTGCAACCACCAGCACCAGAATTCCCACGCCCCCAAACCACTGCATCAGGCTTCGCCAGAAAAAAAGGCTATAGCCAAAACCCTCAAAGTCTGCCAGAACGGTGGCGCCGGTGGTGGTGAAACCCGACATGGCTTCGAACAGGGCATCCAGGTAGTGCATTCCGCCCGAAATCCAGAACGGGATGGCTCCCAGAGCGGGAACCAGTAGCCAGATCAGGGCGATGGAAAGCAGGGCTTCGGCCCGGCCCGGTTCGTGCCTGGGGTCGCCCAGGCTGCGAAACCACCAGCCCAGCCCCAACCCCACGGCGGCGCCGGCCAGAAACCCCCAGGGAGACTCTCCCAGCGCCAGGGCGAGGGCTTCCAACCCCAGCATCACCAGACCCAGGGCCAGATACACCACACCCAGAAA
>NZ_CALMCQ010000304.1 GCF_937863175.1 uncultured Meiothermus sp.
ATGGCGCCCCGCGTTTTTTCCGACGCCTGGCACCGGGCGTGTTCGACGAAGAAGACCTCAAGGCCCAGGCTGCCGACCTGGCCCAGTTTGTCCGGGACGCCATCAGCCACTACGGCCTGGTCGCCAGCAGGTTATATGCGCTGGGGTACTCCAACGGTGCGAACATCGCTGCAGCCTTGATGCTACTACACCCGGAGGTACTGGCCGGGGCGGTTTTACTGCGTCCGGTGTTGCCTTTAGAGGCAGAACCCCTCCCCAATCTGGCTGGGAAGGTAGCCTTTTTGGCTGCCGGAACCCAGGATCCCTGGTCGCCCAGCGGGCGGGTGCAGGCTCTGGCCGACCGTCTGGAACAGGCGGGAGCCAGGGTACAACTGCGCTGGCAGCAGGGGGGTCACCAGCTTTACCCAGAGGAACTGGCGGCAGCGAAAGCATGGCTGACTCAAAATCTTGCATAGAGCGGTTTACGGAAAGGATACCGAGACTCCCACAGATTAAAACGCCGTGCAGAGCTCAATTTTCCCGCTGATGCCGGTAAAAATAGAGACAAGCGCGATAGACTGTCGCCGTGGACTTCGACTTTGCCAGCCTGCAACCCCGGGAGCGCTACAAGCTCTTAACCGGACTGGTAGTGCCCCGTCCCATCGCCTGGGTGACCAGCCTTAACGCCGATGGCTCGGTGAACGCGGCACCCTTCAGTTTCTTCAACGCGATGGGTTCCGACCCGGCCTTGCTGGTAATTGGCGTGGGCAACCACCATCCCCGGCGACCCAAGGATACTGCCGCCAACATCAAGCGTAGCGGGGTATTTGTGGTTAATCTGGTGAGCGAGACCCTGGCCGAGGCAATGAATTTAACTGCTGCCGAATTCCCAGAAGATATCAGCGAGGTCGAGGTTGCGAGCCTCCCAACCCTACCCTCGGTGCATATTGCGGTGCCGCGACTGGCCCAGGCTCCAGCAGGGTTCGAGTGCAGACTGCATTCGGTGCTCGAGATTGGTCGCAACCGCATGATGATTGGAGAGGTACTGGCGGCTTTTGTGCAGGAACATCTGGTTGCCGATGTGGAAAAGCTGCACCTGAGGACCCACGAACTCCGCCTGATTGGACGTATGGGAGGGCGGGGTGGCTATGTGCGTACCACCGACGTATTCGAGATGCCCAGGGTGAGCTACGAGGAGTGGAAGGGGAAAAGCGGGAAGGAGCCCTAGGGCTCCTTCCGCCGGGCTCCGGTGTTCCAGGCCAGATGTTCGGCGATGCGGGGGAACCAGCGGGCCAGCAGGTCGAACAGGTGCAGCTGCCAGGGTACAAACTTAGCCCTGGCATCGTGCTCGAGGGCCCGCACAATACCCAGGGCAGCCTGCTGTGAAGTGATCTCGGGAATAAACCGCCCTACCCTGGGGATGCGGTTCTCGGTGCAGGTGTTGCGGGTGAAGTACTCGCTGTCGCTGATCTTGCCAGGGAAAAAGGCACAAACCTGGAGCTTGCTGTGGTAGAGGTCGGCCCGCAGGGCTTCGGTGAAACCATTCAGGGCCCAGCGGGCCGCCATATAGCCGGTGGCGCCTGGCCAGACCAGCCGACTGGCCGGCGAGCAGACGGTGAGGATCAGGCCACGGTTCTGCTGCAACATTGCAGGCAGAAAAACCCGGGTCAGGTACGCTGCGCTGAAGTAGGGGGTGTCCATCAAACGCTGGAGGTCTTCGATGGGGGTCTCGTCCAGAAAGCGCCACGCACCGGCTCCGGCGCTGTGAATCAGAATGTCGGGGGTGCCCAGTTCGCGCAGGACTTGCTCGCCCAGGCGTCCGGCCTGCTGGGGGTTGCTAAGGTCGGTGGGAAAGGCCCAGGCCTGTCCGCCTGCTGCACGAATTTGAGCGGCGATCTGCCCCAGTTCCTGTTCTCTGCGGGCTACCAGCACCACCCTGGCGCCTCTTTTGGAAAGTTCAAACGCGCTGGCCTTGCCAATTCCACTGCTGGCCCCACTGATGATGCAAAGGCTTCCGGCGATCTTCATAGCTCGATCAGAGTGTATCCAAAAGCGTTGATCACTCGAACCCCCTCGAGGCTCCTGTACTCCCGTGTGGGTTGGGCTTCGTATAGGTGGATGTGGCCATGGACATGGATTTTAGGGTGGTATAGACGGTGAAACAAACCCAACGCAGTACTGCCCCGATGGGGAAAATCGGCTCCGGCATTGGGGCCGGGGGGCGGGGCGTGGCTGAGCAGGATATCCACCCCATGTCCGGTGAGCAGGCGGCGGCCCATCAGCACCGGATACCACGACAAGAAACGGGTCTGGGCTTCGGCTTCGTTGTACTGCCCAATCTCACGGTTGTTGTAACGAGGGCAGCCCCCCCAGCCCGCCACCCTGATTCCGGCGACATCCACAATACGCCCGTGGGCCTTGATGGCGCCGCCCGGGGCGGTCAGGTTGCCCAGATAGTCCTGTACGTATTCTTCTTTGTGGTTGCCATGCACATAGACCACTGGAACCGTTACCTTGGTGGCGACAAACTCGATAAAACTGCCAGGTAAATCACCAGCCACCAGCACCAGTTCAAAGCCAGGCAGGTTGCTGGGAAAACGCTCCTGATGGATGAATGGGTGAATCTGGTCGGAGAGAGCTAAAATGCGCACTACAGCAGACTCCTGCATACAGAAAGTAGCGGTGCAGCAACCTGGTTGTGAAGCTCGAGCATTTAATAGAATCAGACTCGGCCCGGGTACAGTCTAAGCTGCGGCCTGTTGAGTTTGTCAAACCTGAAATGCCCGCTTGCCACCTGCACAGAGCACAGGCGCAGCACCCAGCGCATTTCCCAGGAATCGGCGGTACAGGTTGTAAGTGTACCGTACGGCCTGTTGGTGAGAGCGGCAACCGTATGCCGGGCCGAATGCCGCGACACCCCTATTCTGGAAACACACCGACTCTGCTTTCAGACGGGTAGCGGGGCCGTGCACGGGCCACCTGTTTAGTGCGGATGTTGATCTTTGCAGGTGTAATGGCAGGGGGGTAGAAATGGGTGCTTTTGCACCGGGTCGGTTCAAATAGCAGGGTGATCGGGATGGCCTGGCGTTAGTATCGTCAGAATGAAACAGACCATTCCAGCGGTCTGCCTCGAGGCCCAGCCGATGCACCGGGTCTGGGGCGGGTCGCATATTGCCGAAAGACTTCATCTGCACAGGGAAGACCCCATCGGGGAGCTCTGGCTGGCTTACGACCAGAACCGTATTCGCTCGGGGCTGTTGGCCGGTAGAACCCTGGCAGAGGTGCTGCCCGAACTGGGAGCTGGTTTTATCGGAAAGACCCCTTACCACAAGTATGGCCTCGAGCTACCCCTACTGATCAAATTTCTAGATGCGGCGGAGTGGCTCTCGGTACAGGTACACCCCGACGATGCCTATGCCCACACCGTAGAAGCTACCAGCGGTTTTCATGGCAAGACCGAGGCCTGGTACATCCTGGGGGGCGAGGGCCAGATCGTCTATGGCCTGCTCGAGCCGATAGAGCGTGAAAACCTGGCCAGGGCCGCCCAGGATGGCACCCTTTGGGATCGGCTTCAGCGTGAATGGGTGGTATCGGGACAGGTAATTCCGGTTCCGGCAGGAACCATCCATGCCCTGGGGCCTGGACTGGTGCTCTACGAAGTGCAACAGCGCTCCGACCTGACCTATCGCCTCTACGACTATGGGCGGCCCCGCGAGCTCCATCTGGAAAAAGGGCTGAACGTAGCCAAACTCGAGCCCACCCCACTTCCCCAGCCGACCCCTTTGCCCGCCCACCACAAGGAAATCCTGCTGGCCTGTGAGGCCTTTGTGCTCGAGCGCTATCACCTGCGGGGCAGGCTTACCCTGGAGGCTCCCGAGGACAGTTTCTTGCTCCTGACCCTGATTGTGGGGGGGGCAGAATGGCTAGAAGGGTCGCTCTCCTGGGGTGA
>NZ_CALMCQ010000305.1 GCF_937863175.1 uncultured Meiothermus sp.
GCTGAACTTTATCCGGGCCGACAAACCCCAGCCTTTCCGGCGTAAGGCCCAGGGGACGATGGTAGTCTCCTTCCTCGAGCTGCCCCAGATGCCCGCCGACCCCATCGCCGGGCTGTACACCTACCTGGTCAAGGCGCTTTCGAACATGCTGGTGGTCTATGTGCCGGGCCAGGGGGCCCATTTCCTGACCCTCGAGCTGGGCCAGTACCATGAGCCCGAAGGTCCGCGTTTCGCCGAGCGGCTCTTCGAGCGCATCCACCCCATCGCCTCCTCGGTGCTGGTGGTCAACAACCGCTTCGAGCCCGACCTCGAAAGCGACCTCTGGCAGGGCGACGCCCTGAGCCGCAGCCTGCGCGAGGCCGGAAGCAAGCTGGCCGAGTGGGACCTTCTTCCAGCCGCCTTTCCGATTGAGGAAATTTTACCCCCCGAAGATATGCGGCACGTCAAGCGGCTCTACGGGATTGGCGGGCTTTCGTATGGCAACCTCTCGGTGCGAAAGGATCACCGGCGCTTCTGGATGTCGGCCAGCGGGGTAGACAAGGCCAACCTGCGGGAGGTGGGGCGCGATATTCTGATGGTCACCGACTACGACGTGGAGCAGAACGCCATGTGCCTCTCGGTGCCACCGGGGGTGGAGCCGCGCCGGGTCAGCGTGGATGCCATCGAGCACTGGATGATCTACCGCGAACACCCCCAGGTTGGGGCCATCCTGCACATCCACGCCTGGATGGAAAACATCCCCTCCACCCAGTTCAACTACCCCTGCGGCACCTACCAGCTCGCCGATGCGGTGGCGGAAAAGGTGCGCCAGGCACCCGACCCCAGCCGGGCGGTGGTGGGCCTCAAGAACCACGGTCTGACCATTACCGGACACAGCCTGCAAGAGATCCTGGCCCGCATCGAGGGCCGCCTCCTGCGCCAGGTGCCCATGACCTGAGGGCTTACCCTCGAGGTTTGAGCCGCAGCCGCAGCCACTCCCCCACCAGGTTGATGGCCAGGGCGGTGATCGCGATGGCCAGACCCGGCAACACCGCCATCCAGGGGTAGACCACCAGGTACTGCCGGCCCACGGCCAGCATGTTTCCCCAGCTTGGAATTTCGGGAGGTACGCTCAGGCCCAGAAACCCCAGCCCAGCCTCGTAAAAGATCATGGCCGACATCTCAAAGGTGGCCAGAATAATCAGGGGCCCGGCCAGGTTGGGTAG
This sequence comes from uncultured Meiothermus sp., assembly GCF_937863175.1. Classification (GTDB taxonomy): domain Bacteria; phylum Deinococcota; class Deinococci; order Deinococcales; family Thermaceae; genus Meiothermus. The sequence continues at coordinate 1,206 of NZ_CALMCQ010000305.1, forward strand.
GATATGCCGCCAGATAATGAGCAGGTCGCTACCCCCCAGGCTCCGGGCGGCTTCGATGTAGGGCAGGGCCCGGATCCGCAGCACCTCGCTGCGCACCAGCCGATAAAAAATGGGCGAACTGCTCACCCCAAACAGCAGAATCACGTTTTCCAGGCTTCTGCCCAGCAGCGTTACCAGCAACACCACCAGAACCAGATACGGAATCGAAAGCACCAGGTTGGAGGCCGCGGTGAGCAGCGCATCCAGTCTCCCGCCAAAGTAGCCTGCCAGCAAGCCCGTACTCGCCCCCAGCAGAACCGCCAGGGCTACCCCAAACAGCCCTACGGTCAGCGAAACCCGGGTGCCATAAATCAGCCTGGACAGCAGATCCTGGCCCAGGATATCCGTTCCCAGCAGATGGGTCGGGCTGCCGCCTGCCTGCCAGGCCGGGGGCAGGTTAGACTGCGCCAGGTCGCCGTCGGTTGGGCTGAACGGGGCCAGGAAGGGGGCCAGGACTGCAAGCCCGATCAAGCAGAGGAGCAGGCCCCCTCCTACCAGGCCGCCCAGGTGCCGCACCCCCCCGAGCGGGGGGGGCTTCGAGGGTCGGGATGCGGGCTTATAGGTCATAACGCAGTCAGGCCAGCGGGCTTAGCCGTGTTGCACTCGAGGGTCTATCAGGCTGTAAAAGACATCGGTTAGCAGCTGTACCGCAATCGCAAAAAAAGTCACGAACAGGGTAATGGCTTGAATCAGCGGGAAGTCGGCGTCCTGAATGGCGGTGTTGAGCAGGCTGCCCAAACCCGGCCAGGCAAAAACCGTTTCGATGTAAATCGAACCGCCCAGCAAATAGGTGAACTGCACCCCAGAAACCGCCACCAGGGGAATCAGCACATTGGGCAGCAGGTGCCGCCCGGCCACCCCGAACTCACCCAGCCCCTTTCCACGCGCGGTGCGAATGTAATCCGAGCTGCGAACCTCGTCCACCACAGCAACCGTCAGGCGCAGCAACTGACCCATGATGGCAAATCCCAGGGCCACCGTGGGTAGAACCAGCGAGACCAGGCTGTCCCGGCCAAAGGAGGGCAGCCAGCCCAGTTGTACGGAAAACAGCAGGATCAGCAGCATGGCCAGCCAGTAGCTGGGAACAACCTGACCGGCAAAGCCCAGCCAGACCGCCAGGCGGGCCAGCAGACTGAACGGATACATGCCCGCCAGGATGCCCAGCGGAACCGCCACCAGCCAGGAAAACAACAGGGCGGCAAAAGCCAGCTCGAGGGTTGCCGGGAGGCGTTCCATGATCATATCCCAGTTGTCTTGCTGGGTTCGCAGCGAACGCCCCAGATCGCCTTGAACCACCCCTGCCAGGTAGTTCCAGAACTGCAGCACCAGCGGGTCGTCGAGGCCCAGTCCGGCTTTGAAGGCGGCTCGGTGTTCGGCGCTGGCCTCCTTGGGCAGCATCAAGGCCACCGGGTCGCCCACCAGACGCACCATCAAAAACACCAGCACCAGCACTCCCGCCAACAGCAGAAGCGAGTGCAGCGAACGGCTTAGCAGATAACGCAACATGGATGCAACTCGCCCTCAGTGGCACTTAGCGGCCAGGCAGATGCCGCTCGGAAGTGGACGGTATGCTGGCTTCACCGGAGGTTCATCCCGTCACAAAACCAGGGCGGTTTTCAACTGGGGGGCATCCCCGGTTGCTTTGAAAACCGCCTCGCTGGCCATGCGGGGTGGGCCCTCTAGACCAGCCCCCCAGAGGAGCTGGGGGACTGGGCAGACTAGCGAACCGAGACGCCCTTCAAGAAGAATTCTTCCGCTGCTCGAGGGCGGTAGTTCTGCACTCGAGCATTGACCGCCTCAAAAACCATCAACTGGTACAGGTACACAAAGGGCGGGTCGTCGAACATCAGGCGCTGGAGCTGGCGGTACAACGACGCACGAGCGTTGCGGTCGGTCGTGGTCGAAATCTGCTGAATCAGCCGGCTCAGAGCCTCATTTTCCCAGGTGTTGTAAAAGGCTCCTGGAGTCAGTGCGCCCACCAGCCTGGGCAGGGCCTCGCCCACGGTGGAAGACCAGCTATCCACGTACATGGGCCCCACCGCTCCGTAGCGGGCCTGGCTCCAGTAGGCGGTGGAGGTTTTGAATTCCAGGCTGACGTCCACCCCCACCCGGGCCAGGTCGCGCTGAATGGAGAGGCAGACCTCGTTGATGTTCACATAGGCATCGGTGGGGCAGCCCATGCTGATGGAAAAGCCATTCGGGAAGCCAGCCTGGGTCAGAAGCTGTCTGGCCCGCTCGGGGTTGTGGGGGTAGGGTGCAATCGAGGCATCGAATCCGAGGTTGCCCTGCACCACAAAGCCGGAGATCAGCCGGGCCTGGTCGTTGAACAGGGCCCGCACGATACCGGGGCGGTTGATGGCATAGTTGAGCGCCTGGCGAACCTGCCGGTTTTCCAGCGGGGTTCCAACCCCATTGCCCACATTCTTAAAGCCCACATAAAACACCCGGTCGTTGGGGTAGCTGATCACCCGGAGCCGGTCGTTGTTCCGCAAGGTGCCGGCCAGCTCAGGGGTCAGCCGGTTGGCGATGTCAATCTGTCCGGTGCGAACGGCAGCCAGGCGGGTGTTGACATCGGGTATCACCCGGAAGATAACCCGGTTAAGCCGGGGGAGCCCCGGTTCCCAGTAGTTTCGATTGGCCTCGAGCACAATGCGGTCGCCAGCCGTGCGGGATACAAAACGAAAGGGGCCGGTTCCCACTGGACGGGCCGCAAAACCATCCAGCCCGACCTGGTTGATGTAGTTGGGAGGCACCATGGCCCAGGTGTTGGCCAGGATGTTGAGGAATATGGCGTTGGGAGCCTCGAGCACCAGGGTCACGGTGGTCGGGTTAATTACCCGCACATCTTTTACCAGGCTGAACTGGTCGGCGAAGTCGTTCGACCGATCCTGGCCGGTTCTCCAGGTTGCAACCACGCTGTTGGCGTTGAACTCCTCGCCGTTGTGAAACCTGACCCCGGTGCGCAGGGTGAAGGTGTACTCCAGGCCATCGGGAGAGACCGTCCAGCGGGTGGCCAGGTCGGGCACGAGCTCGCCGTTGTCGTTGACCCAGACCAGCGAGTTGAACATCTGCCAGGCCACGTTTGCGGCGGTTCGATCTGGCGCCCGGGGCATAAACAGGCTTTTGGGGTCGTTTGCCAGCGCAATGGTGATCTGGCCGGTAGGAGCCTGGGCTCCCCCGGTTGTGGTTTGCGCTCCAGCCGTGAACGAGATCAAAAGAACAACCAGTAACAAAAGTCTCACGAACACCTCCGCTTGCTTTTTTGGGTCGCTACCCCTGAGCGGAAGCTATTACGCCAGTTTCATGGGAGTATCAATCGCAGGGGCCGGCAACCTGAAAAAAGAACCGGCCATTCGGAGGCTGCCTTCGCAAAAGCATCTGCTGGGCACCTTCCTGCCTAAGCCCTGACAACGCAAGCGAGCACAGGGTTTCCTCATCCGGTGTGCTACCCTAAGGGCTGGATGAAACTGCCTGCGCCCACACTTCCCCTGATCCCCATTTTTCTGGTGTTATTGTTCCTGGTAAGCCTGCTTATCGGCTCTTATTTCGCGTTCCCTGGTTTCAAGGAGCGCCTGGACTGGGTGTATGGCCTGCTTTCCAGCGGTAACCAGCAGGCCATCCAGGCCTGGGTCGCGGGTCTGGGCTGGTTTGGCCCCTTGAGCATCATCGGCCTGATGATCGCCCAGACCCTGGTCTCGGTGGTTCCCATGACCCTGGTGATGCTGATCTCGGTACTGGCTTTTGGGCCGGTGTATGGCGGAATCCTGGGCTGGATCGGGGCCATTATTGCCGCCCTGGTGGGCTATAGCATTGCCAGGGTGCTGGGCCCGGTAGTGGTAGACCGTTTTGTCAGCGAGAAAATCCGCCTCAAGGTGGAAGAACCGGTACAGCGCTACGGCCCCTGGGCCGTCATTGCATTGAGGCTGTCCTTCCTGGTGCCCACCGACAGTGTGAACTTTGTGGCCGGACTGGTCAGAATGCACCCCCTCAAGTTCTTGCTGGCCACCTCGGTAGGGGCAGCCCCGGTTGCGGTGGTGGTGGCCTGGCTGGGGGCCGATTTCTCGCGCCTGGGGCCTTTTCTACTCGTAGCCACCCTGGTGGGCTTGACTGCCCTGGGAGGCTGGATACTCTACGACCAGACCCGCTTACGCCGCAAAGCCAGCCCCAGCGAGAGCGAATCAACTTGAGTTGTGCATCAGCGCTTCCATGCCCTCCACGGCTCCTTTTCTCAGGGAGCAGTCGGCCCAGCTCGAGAGTGGGGTGGTTTCGGGGTTGATCTCAATCAGATAGGCTCCGTTCAGGCTGGCCAGCCGTCCCAGACTGGCAGCGGGTTCGACTTCGGCGCTGGTGCCAACCACTAAAGCCACCTCGGCCTGGGCAAAAGCCCGTTCGGCCCGCTCAAAGGAGCCGGGTGGCAGCATCTCCCCAAACCAGACCACATCCGGGCGGCCTCTGGAGCTACAGTCTGGGCAGTGCGGCGGTGGAGCAAACTGGGCCGGATCGGGGAGTGGAAACCGCTGCCCACACCGCTCGCAACGAGCCCGGGCAATACTGCCATGCAGTTCCACCAGACGCTTTGAACCGGCCCGGCTGTGCAGACTATCCACGTTTTGGGTCACCAACAAAAACTCGTCCCCAACCAGCTTTTCAAGCACTGCCAGCAGGATATGCGCACGGTTGGGCTGGGCTTGCAGTACGTTGCGGTAGCGCCAGGCATACCATTCCCAGACTTTCTGGGGGTTGCGGGCATAGGCTCCCGGAGTAGCGTATTCTTCGATATCGAAATCCTTCCACAGGCCCGCCGCATCGCGGAAGGTGGGAATACCCGACGGCCTCGAGATGCCGGCCCCGGTCAGAACGGCGACCCGGCGGGCGCTGGAAAGGCGCTGCCGGGCCGTGGTCAGGGTGCTCATGGCTTCAGTGTACGCTTTGGCTCGAGGTTCGTAGAATACGGGTAGGCTAGCCGGCCCGCAGGCTCTGGCAAGAGGCTCGAGTGGGGGCAGATAGCGTTTCATGTGTTAGCCCATTACTGAAGGCAATTCTCGAGCGATGACCCGTCGGATCATCCCCCAGGATAGAAGTTGGAACTTTAGATGGAATCCACCGTGCGACTCTATACCGCTCAAGCCATGCGCGACGCCGACCAGAAGGCCACCGAGCTGGGCTATCCCGGCCTGGTCTTGATGGATACAGCCGGGAGACGCTCGGCCAAACGGTTGTTACAACATTTTGAGGGTCGCAAAACAGCCGTGTTGTGCGGCAGGGGCAACAACGGCGGGGATGGCCTGGTAGCCGCCCGCTGGCTCTGGGCCTGGGGTCGCGAGGTAGCGGTTTATGCCGCTGAGGGTCAGGAGGGGGATGCGGCCACTGCCCGGCAAGCGCTGCTGGCCCACGGCCTGAAAATAGAGCCTCTGACGGCCTGGAAACCCGAAACGCACACCGTGGTGCTGGACGCCCTGTTTGGGACAGGACTGCGCGGGCCATTGGAAGGCTTCTATGCGGGGCTGGTCGAGGAAGTCACCGCATCCGGGCTGCCGGTGGTGGCGGTGGACATCCCCTCGGGCCTGCCGCATAAACCCCACATCCGTGCCGACCTGACCATTGCGCTGGCAGGTCTGAAAAACGAACACCTGTTTTACCCCCATCGCGCAGCCTGCGGGCGCATCCTGCTCGACTCGATTGGAATGCCGCCCAGGGCGCTGGAGAACCCCGACCTGCCCGAATTGTTATGCCACCCGGCCATGCGTCCGTTGCTCCCCGTTCGCACCGGCGATGCCCACAAAGGCTCGGTGGGGCGGGTGCTGGTGGCGGGAGGTTACCGCAGCTACACGGGCGCACCCAGCCTGGCGGCCCTGGGGGCCTACCGCGCTGGAGCAGGGCTGGTTACCGTGGCCTACCCCGCCGATTGTGAGGTGCAGCCACCCCAGGAGGCGGTGCGGCTTCCCTTGTTTGATTGGAATGTAGCCAGTCTACACATGGCCAGGGCCGAAGCGGTTGCAGTGGGAATGGGGGCGGGTGAGGGCGGGGTGGAGGCCGCCCTGGCTGCCCTGGGCCTGAATCGTCCCACCGTGCTGGACGCCGAGGCGCTGGACTTACGGGTACTGCAGGCCTATGCCAGAGCAGGGCTTCCCACCGTGCTAACCCCCCATCCGGGGGAGGCCAGCCGGCTGCTTGGCCTGCCCAGTGAGCAAATTGCCCGCTTCCCCCTCGAGGCTGCCCAAACCCTGGCCAGGCGGTATCCTGGCCTGGTAGTCGTACTCAAGGGAGGCCCTACGGTACTGGCCTTTGTGCCATCTGATGCCCGGTCTCCAGCGCCCTTCCTTGCGGTGAATGGCACCGGCAATCCCACCATGGCCACCGGCGGGATGGGCGATGTTCTGGCCGGTGTGATTGCGGCGCTGATGGCAGCAGGCCGGACAGCCTGGGACGCTGCGCGGCTGGGGGTGTACCTGCATGGACTCGCGGGCGATCTGGTCGCCAAAACCGGCTTGCTGGCCCACGAAGTCGCCGAGGCCTTACCAGAAGCCATAGAGGGGTTGCGTCTGGGCATGGTCAGAGATTTCTGGGAGCCCGGATCTGATTGACCCCCAGCAACAACACGCTCATCGCCAGCATCCACAGAATGTCGTAGGTCACGATAGACCACTTCGCCGGGGGGATGCCCCCCAACACGTAGACCACTCGAGCCAGGCTGCCCAGCACCAGCGCCCACACCACCCCTTGCAGGTATCGTCCGATGCGCCCACCGGCCAGCACCGGGGTCTGCTGTGCAAAAAGCAGGGTCAGATAAAATGCAACCCCTGCATAAATCAGATCAATAGCACTCAGGGGGCGAATCAGGGTGGTGAGGGACGAAAGCAACACCCCGCCCAGCACAGCGATCAGCGCCAGCCGCTGCGAAAACCCCAGGGGATACAGGCCCTGGCGCTCCATACTGAAGGGGAGGAGCGTCCCCATCCCCAGCAAGAGGGCCACCCCCACCAGATAGATACCCTCACGCACCGAGCCGGTATTCAGGCTGGTTGCGGTCTGGTAGGTAAAGAGCAGATCGCCCATTCCCAAAAACAGCAGTCCCAGCGCCAGGCCACCGAGTGCCCGTCGGATGGTGGCCGGTGAGCGGGCGGCAATCTGCCAGAGCGCATACGCCCCCACAAAGTTGGACAGGCTCACCGCCAGACTGCGGGCGTAGGTATCGCCCACCAAACCCAGCACCCAGACCAACCAGAGGAGTCCCAGCAGACCATAAATCATCATGAACCCTG
>NZ_CALMCQ010000306.1 GCF_937863175.1 uncultured Meiothermus sp.
CTTCCCCATCACCGTACTCAACACCATCGTGGCCGATGCGGTGGACGCCCTGATGGACTCGGTTGAAGCCAGGATGAAGAAGAAGATGCGTTTTGAGCAGGCTGCCCTCGAGACCATCAAGGAGACCTACGCCAAACACAAGCGCATCGTTTTCAATGGCGACGGCTACTCGGCAGCCTGGCACAAGGAGGCCGCCAAGCGCGGGCTGTTGAACCTTCGCACGGCCATGGATGCCATTGAACACTTTACCGACGAGAAAAACACCAGGCTCTTTGGCCGTCTGGGGGTGCTCAACGAGCGCGAGATTCACGCCCGCCAGGAGATCATGTACGACATCTACTTTAAGCAGGTCAACATTGAAGGCGAGACCACCGAGTGGATTGCCCAGACCCAGATTCTGCCCGGCGCCCTGGGCTACCTGGCTGAACTCTCGGAGATCGAAGTGAAGTCCCGTGCTGCCGAACGCACCATCCAGCAGGTCGTGGAAGCCACCGATGCCCTTTCCGATGCCCTGGAGAAGCTCAAGGCACAAAACGCCGAACTGGGGGGTGACGAGGTGCACGAAAAAGCCCACCATATGCGCGATAACGTGCTGCCCGCAATGACCGAGGTACGCAAGGCAGCCGATGTGCTCGAGCGCGTCCTGGCCGATTCCTACTGGCCCTTGCCCAGCTACCGGGAGATGCTCTTCATCAAGTGAAAACCTGCTGCGCCTGCCTTATATCACCTCCCACCCCGGGGGGTGTTTTTGTTTGGCCAAACCGCTGCCCAACCTGCCACTGCCGCGTTGTGTTTCGGAGCCGAAAGCGACCGGGCGAAGCCGGAAACCGGCTTTAATTGCGTTTATGGGGGACTTTTCGCGCCCCCTGCGCACAAGGGGGCGCTGGTTACAGGCCAATACGTTATAATCATATTCGTAAGTCAAGTTATGCAGGAGGAAGCAGGTATGAAGGATTCGGTTTTAGAGGCCCTGCTGGACTCGTATGGGCGCAACAACACCATCTTGCTCAACCTGCTCGGGGCTTTGCCGGAAGGGGGGATGGATGCGAAGGCCATGGAAGGAAGCCCGTCCGTCTCGGTGCAGTTTTCACACCTTCACCAGACCCGGCTGTTCTGGCTTTCCCAGACCGCCCCAGAGTTTGCGGAGGGTCTGTCCCCGCTTTTCGGCAAGGACGGCCAGGACGGGCGGGCCGAGCCTGACCCAGAGCGCATCGAACAAGCCCTGAACCAGAGTGCGAGTGCGGTCTGCGAGGCGGTGAAGGCCCGGCTGCACACCGGCCGGGCCATGAAAGGCAAGAACGCTGCCTACGACCACCCCATCCTGTTGCTCCAGCACCTGCTCTGGCATGAGGGCTATCATGTCGGGCAGATCAAGCTGGCCCTCAAGGCGGTGGGCCACACGATGAGCGAGGAGACCGAGGAAAAGGCCATTTGGGGTCTGTGGCGAACCGAAACCTGGGCGTAAGGTTGGGTCCCCACCAACGGAGAAATATGCTGCTTCAGAACCTGAAGGCACTCTACCTGCGCGAAATTTCCACCCTGGGGCGCGAGCTCGATCTCTACCCCGACGACGCCAGCGTCTGGAAGGAGCTGCCCGGCCTGCCCAACCCTGCCGGAACGCTGTTCTTGCACCTGGCGGGCAGCCTACAGCACTTCTTCGGGGCCACCTTCGGCCATACCGGATATGTGCGGGATCGTGCGGCGGAATTCAGCAGGCGTGGCGTGCCGCGAAGCGAAATCCGGCAGGAGCTGGCGGGGGCCAGGCAGGGTGTGCTGGCGGGGTTCGCAAACCTGACCGAGAACCACTTGGGCCAGCTATTCCCGGTCAGATATGCCGACGGAGAATTCTCGACCCGGCTCACCCTGCTCCAGTTCCTCACTCATCTGGCCTATCATCTGGGCCAGATTGACTACCACCGCCGGGTGGTGACCGGCGACCGCACCTCGGCCCATGCGATAGCGGCTGCTGTGCTTATAGGAGAAAGCAGTGACTGATGAAGTTATCACCGCTGCATCAACTAAATTTGTGGAGGGGTTGATTGAGGAGTGGAGTTCGTTCGTCCCGGCCACCCGTGCTCTGGACAACCTGTCTCCCGAGCAGGCGGTGACCAAACTCGAGGGCTGGCCCCACTCCATTGCCGAGGTGGTCGCCCACATGCTGTTCTGGCAGCGGCACGATCTCCAGACCATCGAGACCGGCTCGGAGCCGGAAGTTGACCAGGCTGAAAACTGGCCGGCTGTCACGTCGGACGATTGGCCGCGCCTTAAGGACGCGTTTCTGGCGGCCCTCGAGCAGGCTAAAGAGATCGCTCGAGACCCCGAAAACCTCGAGCGTGTCATTCTGGGCGGCAAATACTCGGTCGGGGCGAGGCTGGTCTGGTTTACCGGCCACAACGCCTACCACCTCGGGCAGGTGGTCATGCTGCGGCGCATCCTGGGCGCCTGGCCTCCGCCTGGGGGAGGCATGGAGTGAACCTCGAGTTCAGCGGTGAAATCTGGGAGTGGCGCGGCCCCGCTCCGTTCTACTTTGTGACCGTGCCCGAGGAGCAGAGCCAGGCCATCAAGAGTGCCGAGCGGTTTTTGACCTACGGCTGGGGCATGATTCCGGTAAAAGTCCGTATCGGAAAGACCGAGTGGAAGACCTCGCTGTGGCCCAAGGACGGCCTGTACGTCGTCCCGCTCAAGGACAAAGTTCGCCAGGCCGAGGGCTTGGGGGCAGGACAGACCGTAGAGGTGTGGCTCGAGGTCGGTTCAGATGAGAAGTGGAAGCAATGAACATTCCCGAGATGTACGAGTATCTGGTTCATGCCCGCCGTGAGTTGTGGGGAGTGCTCGAGGCCGTGCCGGATGAGGTTCTGTCGCGCCCGTTGCTGGGCGGTGAGCGCTTCCACTGCATCAAAGACCTGGTGTTTCACATCGCCTCGGTGGAGGACTTCTGGCTGCACGAGGACATCCAGCGCGACGCACCTGTGTTCGTGACCACCCCCGTCCTCAACGGCACCGAGGGCGGCCCGGAGTATGCGGGCTTCGCACTACCGACGCTGCTGGACTACTGGCGGGCGGTGGAGGTGAGCACCCTCGAGTATCTCTCCACGCTTACGGTCGCAGAGTTACAGCGCGTCCTGAGTCCGCACGACGACCCCCAGAAGCGATACACGGTGGACGGCCTGCTCTGGCATGTGATGGTTCACGAGATGCGCCACACCGCGCAGATCGCGGTGCTGCTGCGCACCCAGGGCATCAAGCCGCCTGCCCTCGACCTGCTGTGGTATCTGCCCGAGCCGTAACGAGCTGGGTGATGTGCTGTCACCAACCCCCCGACGCTAGGCGCCGGGATTGTCGGGCTGCTCCGTCTGCTCCCAGAGCTGCTGCTCGATCTCGGCGTTCTGGCGGTGCAGCCGCAGGATTTGCTCGTTGCCCCTGGCCCGGCGTTGCTCGATGGCCTTGCTGGTAGCGGCCTCGAGGTAGCTCAGGCGCAAAAGCTCGGTGGCGGTCATGCCGTCGCGGGTGTTGCGGGCCTTGCGGGCACGGCGGAAGTCCGCGGAGTTCATTTTGAGCACACTCTGGTTGGAAAGCGAGCTGACCTGCTGGTAGATGTGGCCCTCGCCGCCGTGCTTGGCCACCGTGGACATGAAGCGCTTGCGTGACTCCACGCTCTCGAGCCGGGCCGAGAGCCAGCGTCGGTGCCCGGGCGAGGGGCTGCGCTCGACCACCTCGGCGGCCAGGGTCACGTCACCCTCCAGGTAGCGCCGCAGGATCTCCCTGGCCCTGCCGCGCCATCGCCGGGCCTCGAGGGTATCCAGGCTGAAGACCAACATGGCATATTCGGTGTAGCTAAGCGCGGCCTCGCGCACCCCGCCAAAGCTGCGCAGGCTGGGGCGCAGCCCATGTGCGCGAGCGAGGGCCTCGAGTTCTTCTGGGACCCCGCTCAGACCCAAAGAGCGGAGGGCCTCAAGGGCGTGGATGCGTCCGTCGGGGGTGGCGCGTACGCTGCTTTTGCCGAACCTGACGAAGGAGGTAGGTTTCGTGCGGGTTGCATTCACCTCCCCAGTATAACACAAATTATGTTTTTAGCAAAATATAACCAGCGCCGGATTGCTCCTAAAACAACCCTGTCAATCAGGGTATTTTTCTGTTTCAGAACGATAAACCTGCCTCCAAGCCCAGCCCGTAACACCCCTGTGATACAAATTCCTAAAAACCATGAATCGGATCTGATTATGTAAAAAACAGAAAATCAAAGAACCTCGCGCTCCAACTTCAGACCATTGGCTCACGAACGAACCCAGTGTTTGAGGAAATCTACCAGCGCCTGCAACTCCCTGGGTTTGGCATTATAGGTCATGTGGGTGGGATTACGGCCTTCCCAACCAGCAAAACCCTGGGGCAGGGCGGGCAGATCGGCGGGATAGGCCTGGATCTCAAGTTCGATTTTGTCCGAGAAGATCCGATACGAAACCGCAGCTTTGGGAAGGTATTTGAGATCGGTGCTGGCCAGGTAGTTTTGGAGTACCAGAAAGTGCGCAAAAAACTGACCCATGTGGTCGCGGGGACGAAACCCCAACCCATCGCACTCGAGGCGAAAGCCAAAATGCCCCTCCACACTGGCCCTGGTCTGTAAGTTGCGGGGATTTTCCAGTGGGAGCCACTCGGTTTGCCCGCTGATCAAGAGTTGTATTTCCAAGGGAGGCTTGGGCTTATACGGCTGCTGGCTCTCTAAAGACATGGATTTCACCCCTTGCACCCCATCATAGTGCAGAGAAAGTGAGCAGGGGAGAGAAGCGCGTGGGAGCTGGAGTCTGGGACTGGTTACTCCCTGCTTTTGGCCCCTTGCCGCTGAATGGCGATTTCCTATAGCATCTTGGGGCAGTTTGCCCTACACTCTTTTCTGGACAGCGCACGGTGGATGCCGTGGTAGTGCTTGCCCCTGTGCTTGCACCGAGACATTCAGACCGTAGCCTGGGCGCCCACCTCCTTCCTGCTTAAGGAGAGCGCTTTAAGGAGACCGGGATTCAAGTTGGAGAAGCTCAAACGTTACACTGCCAAGGATGCCGAAGAAACCTACCTCGTCCCCCACTGGGCGGCGGGGTTTTTTCGGGTGGGAGAGGATGGCGAGCTCGAGGTCACACCGACTGGCGAAGGCGGCTCCAGCGCTTCGCTCTATGAGATCGTGCAGGACTTGCGGGATGAAGGTCGTCCTCTGCCTGTAATGCTGCGCTTTCCTCAGATTCTGGAAGCTCGAGTGGTGGCCCTGAACGAAGCCTTCAAGCGGGCTATCAAAAAGTATCACTTCGACGCTGAATACCGGGGCCTTTATCCGGTCAAGGTAAACCAGCGGCGCATGGTAGTGGAGACCATTGCCCGGGCCGGGAGGCCTTATGCTCACGGCCTCGAGGCCGGCTCCAAAGCCGAGCTGGCCCTGATCCTGGCGCAGAACCTGCATCCCCAGGCCATCATCGCCTGCAATGGCTTCAAAGACGACGACTTCATCCGCCTGGCCCTGATGGGCAAAAAACTGGGCAAAAACGTCATCATTACCCTGGAGAAATTCGCCGAACTGGGCCGGGTCATTCGCATTGCCCAGGAGCTCGAGGTAGAACCGCAGATCGGCATCCGGTACAAGCCCAAGACCAAAGGCTCGGGCCAGTGGGAAGAATCGGGCGGCGAGGCCGCCAAATTCGGCTTCACCACCCCCGAGATCATTCGTGCCGTGGACATGCTGGCCGAGGCCGGAATGCTGGGAACCATCGCCATGTTGCACTCGCACATCGGCAGCCAGGTTACCGACATCCGCCGCATCAAACAGGCCGTGCGCGAGATTGCCCAGACCTATGTGCAGCTACGCAAACTGGGGGCCCCTGTACGCTACCTCAACCTGGGCGGTGGCCTGGCGGTAGACTACGACGGCTCCAAAACCGCCTTCTACGCCTCGGCCAACTACTCCCTGAACGAGTACGCCGAAGATCTGGTCTACGTCACCATGGAAGTCTGCGACTCTCATGGCGAACCCCACCCCAGTCTGGTCACCGAGTCGGGCCGGGCCATCACCGCCTACCACAGTGTGTTGGTGCTGGAAGTGGTGGATACCATCCGCCCTCCCGGCGAAGAGAAAGTTGAGCAACCCAAAGACGTCCATCCAGTGGTCAAGGATATGTTCGACCTGGCCAGAAGCATCTCGGCCAAGAACTACCGCGAGGTCTACCACGACGCCTTCGCCAACAAGGACACCATCCAGAACCTCTACGACCTGGGCCTGATCTCGCTGCGCGACCGGGCGGCTGCCGAGGCGCTGTTCTACCAGATTGCCCGCAAGACCCTCAAGCTGGCTTTGGAGCTCGACTACCCCGCCGACGAACTCGAAGACCTGCAAAAAATGTTAGCCGACAAGCTGGTCTGCAACTTCAGCCTCTTCCAGAGCCTGCCCGATTCCTGGGCCATCAAGCAGATGTTCCCCATCGTGCCGCTCTCACGCCTGAACGAGCGCCCCACCCGCGAGGCCACCCTGGTGGACATCACCTGCGACAGCGATGGCAAGTTTGACCGCTTCATTGATACCCACGATGTACGCAACACCCTGCCCGTCCACGAAATTCGCGAAGGCGAGCGCTACTACCTGGGGGTTTTCCTCACCGGGGCCTACCAGGACGTTCTGGGCATGAACCACAACCTCTTCGGGCGTATTGGCGAGGCCCACGTGATGGTAGACCAGGATGGCTACGACATCGAGCGCTTCATCCTGGGTGAGAAGGCCCGGCGGGTGATTGAGAAGATGGGCTACGAGGACGACGAGTTGGCTGAAGCAGTCGAGAAGCTGGTGCGTTCCTCGAAGAAGCTGACCCCGGTGGAGAAAGGCTCGTTCATGGAGCTGTATGCGCGGGAACTGGTGGGGTACACGTACCTGGAAGATTAGCGCGACGAGCCGATGATTAGACAACGAATATTGCTATCTCAATGTGCTGATGGCCTCAACCCTAAAACCCTGGATTTCTTCGCAAACGGAACGCACTGCGTATGATTAGCTCGTGGACTACGACGTACTCATCGTGGGGGCGGGGTTTGCGGGCTGCGAGGCGGCCTATGCGCTGGCAATGAAAGGGAGGAGGGTCGGGCTGGTTACCACCAGCCTGGACTCGGTTTTCCTGCCTTTCACGCCCATCCAGGCCCCCTTCCCCCAGGGTTCTTTGCTGGCCGAGGTGGGAGAAGACGGTCTCAAGGGCTGGGCTTTGCACAGCCGGGCCAAGTACAAACTGGAAAACCACTCCCGCATTCACCTCCTGCAACTCTCGGTGACCCGGTTGCAGTTGGAAGGACAGGCCGCAGTGGGTATCGAAACTTGGGAGGGGCCGCGCAAAACCGCCGCAACAGTGGTACTGGCGGTGGGGAGTTTTCTGGGGCCCAAACTCTACCTTGGCAGCATGGCCGAGGAAGCCGGGCGCCTGTCGGAGGTGGCCTATCCCGACCTCTACCAGCACCTGAGACAGCTTGGTTTTGCCTTCACCACCCAGCAGGCCGAGGTTGCCGAGCGGGACGGAACCCCCGGCTATCGTGTCGAGTACAGGGTATTTGCCGAGGCTGAGTGGGATTCGGCTTCCTTTCGGCTGCACCGCCTGGAAGGTCTGTATGGACTGGGCCTGTGCGTGCTGGGCCAGGGCACGTATGCCCGGATGGCCGAAGAAGGGTTGCGTTTAGCGGTCGCAATGGATTAAAGCAGGCGAGACTGTCCAGCCCGGATCAGTTCCAGTATCTTTCGATCCAGCCGCGATAAAGGGCGGTTCTTGGGGTTTTCCCTGGCCTCCCAGTGAGCTTGGTAGACCTGAATGTGTAGTTTGCGGTGGGTGAAGTTGTGGCGTACGGTGCCCACGGGCTCGGCGGAGTCCAGCCCGAAGCGGGCCAGCAGGCGGCCCAGGGCCCCCGGGCCCTCCTCCATCGGAAAGCCCCACAGTCCACCCAGAACGCGGCCCTGGCGCAGCTCGAGGTGGACTCCTTTCGGCCCCTGTAAAACCAGCGCCACCACCTCGAGGCCTTTCTGTTTGCGCGCTCTGGTGGCAGGATAGCGCTCGGGGCGGGTTTTCCCCTGGCAAAACCGGGCCGCTGGGCAGACCCTGCAGCCCGGGTTCTGGGGCGTGCAAACCGTAGCGCCCAGTTCCATCAGGGCCTGGTTCCAGTCGCCGGGCAGGGAGCCGTCGGAGGTGTTCACACTCCCGCCCCAGTAGACCAGCTCGGCCATCAGGGTATCGGCGGCTTCCTGCACTTGCTTAGGGTTTGGATTTTCCCAGGCATTCCAGCGCGACAAGACCCGCCGCACATTGCCATCCGCCGCCGCGACCGGCTCGCCAAACGCAATCGAGGCTACGGCGGCTGCGGTGTAGGGGCCGATGCCGGGCAGGGCCTGCAATTCACTGGACGATCTGGGGAGATGCTGGCTGCCAGAGATAATCTTGTGGGCCAGCTTGTGCAGGTTGCGGGCCCTGGCGTAGTAGCCACAACCCTGCCAGGCTTTGAGTACGGCCTCCTGGTCGGCCCTGGCCAGGTCTTCCAGGGTAGGGAATTGCTGCAAAAAACGCTGGTAATAAGGAATGGCCTGCTCGACCCTGGTCTGCTGCAACAGGACTTCCGACACCAGAATCCTGTAGGGGTCTGACTCCCCCCGCCACGGTAGCTTGCGCTTGTGGAGTTGATACCAGGTCAACAGGGTGCTGTGGAGGTCGCTGGGCATAGTCGGAAAAAATCATGGGCCAGGGGTCGGCCCTCGGTTGTAAGGCGGGTTCATCCGGTACGGCTGGCTGCCAGCCTAGCCTACGAGCTTCCGATGCACCACCATCAAACAGCGATCCTGCACTACCTGCATCCCCGCCTGCTGCAGGGTCTCGGCAAACCCGTCGTGGATAATTCCCGACTGCAACCAGACCAGCCGGGGCCGGACGTGCAGGATTTCCTCGAGGTGGTCGGGCAGGGCCTGGCTGCGGCGAAACACGTTCAGGATGTCTACTGGTTCGCCCAGGTCGGTCAGCCTGCTAACCACGGTCTGCCCCCAGAGTTCCTGCCCCGCATAGCCCGGATTGACCGGAAGGAGCTTATACCCCTTGCGATGCAGATAGTCGGGCACATAAAAAGCCGGTTTGTTGGGGTTGGGGTGGGCACCCAAGACCGCTACCGTGCGGGTCGAAAGCAGAAAGTCCAGCAGGTGCTCCAAACTAACCTCCTTCTTGCTGCTGCAGCAGCTCGGCAATTTCGTGGTGGCCGGCCTCGAGGGCCATCTGCAAGGCGGTTTTACCCTGGTAGTTCTGCCAGCTCAGGTCGGGGCTGGTCTGATCCAGCAGCCAGCGCACCAGCCCCAGATCACCCCGGCCAACGGCCAGGCTCAGGGCCATGCTGCTTCCTTCTTGAGCCCCGTACGCCCAGACCAGCTCGAGCATCTCTTCCTTACCCGAAAGTGCGGCGTGGGGCAGCAATGCAATGCCGTGGGCGCTCTTATGGGCTGCCCGCGCGGGGTTTTCCTCGAGCATCTGCTGCACGGTCCGGGTATCCCCCAGCATGGCAGCCGTCGAAATTTCCAGCGGTGCGCCCCGGGCCAGAAGATACTCCACGATGACCCGGCTGCCCACATGGGCCGCTCCCTGGATGGCGGTTTCGGTGTCGCCGGGCCGCCACTGGTGGGCCTGATTCAAGAGTTCGGGGGTTTCGTTCAGCATAGCCTGGACCCTGGCCAGGTCGCCATGACCGGCCATGACAAACTCGCGGATGCGCTCGGGGGAGAGGCTCATGCCTCGAGTCTACCCCCTTGAGGTAGTTGCAGGTTGCAATGCCTGCAGTGGTCTGGTAACAAAGCATTAAGCTCGCATACCCTCCCACGCCATCAATCTTCGCAGAGCTGCCAGGGAGATCTGAGACACAACACCCGCCCAGAGAAATACGACCTGCGACCTGAGGGGTGCAGTATTTTTAAGGGCATCCACCGGTCTAAAAATAAGTTACTTACCAAACCCTAAGCTGGCCCAAAGGGCTCATTTTGGAGAGCTAAATCGCTCGGGGTGAGCGGCCTGGTACATCCGCCAGGAGTCCCAGTCACGGGGAAGGTTTTGACCCTTCGACCACGCCCAGAAGTTCATCAGCAGCGAGCGGGCGGTGCGGGTCTCTTGGTAGTAAATCTCGGCCCCGAGGCCCCCTTCTTCCATCAGGCCCGAGTCGTAATAGGTTTGCAGCGCAGCCTGTAAGTTGTAGGGAATTTGACGGAAATCCACCTGAAGATGGTTTTCACCTATTTCTACCACCGCGTATTGTGCGCGCACGTCGCCGTTGAAAGGGGCTCCCACTGCCCCGCTGTTCAGTACCAGGGCCTCGCCCAACGGGTACATGTAGGTGCGGTGGGTATGCGACCCCACCAGCAGCCGGGCCGGGTAGTCTTCACTGATTTCGGTAAGGATGCCCGGAGTCTGGTGTTCATCGTAGCCCTCTCGGTAGTGGCGGGGTGAGCCATGGGTTGCCCGTACCAGAACCCTTTCGCCAATCCCCTCTGCTTGCTCCAGCCCAAAGACCCGCCGGGGGAATTCCTCGATGGCAACCTGAAAGGGCAGGCTGCCCACCCAGTCCAGGTGGGCCTGGGGGAGCTGGGCCACCGACCAGGCGGTGGGTTCAAACAAGGGATCGTTGTAGAGTTCGGCCAGAGCAGGGTCGCGCCGGGCCCATCTGGCCACCAGATCGTCGTGGTTGCCCAGGGTGAACCAGAAGCCCTCGGGTGCGAGGGCGTGCCCCTGCCTGGAAGATTTGAGGTCGAGCAAGCACTCCACCACTTCGCGGCTGGAAGGCCCCCGGTTTACGAGGTCGCCATTGACGACCACCAGATGGGCTCTAACCTGCCCCAGATCGGCCAGAACGGCCTCGAGCGCCGGAAGATTGCCGTGGATGTCCGACAAGACCGCAATGCGCATGCTGCTAAGGTGCGCCCGCATAAGGTGTACAAGCGGGCTTTGAAACATAGATTAACTGCGGGTGTTTGTCCCGAGCGGCTTGAGGTCGGTGCTTTTTGCCAAACATAGTCGAGAGCAACTTAGTCTCCTGGGGGTGCGAAGGGGTTTCCTTGAATGGTGATGAGGCCGGTAGCCAGGGCCACCACGGCCAGCAGGCTGACTACGCTGAGGGCCAGCAGCAGCAGCCAGAAAAAATCCCGCAGGCCCCATAACGGCGAGGTTTTAGGGGTTTGGCGTAGCACCAGAAAACCCGCCAGGGCGATTACCCACAGAAATGCCAGCACCAAAAGCGCTCTGCCCACTGCTTGTCCAGGATAGCAGTCAAACCCAGTTCCAAATAG
>NZ_CALMCQ010000307.1 GCF_937863175.1 uncultured Meiothermus sp.
ATGATCTTTTTTGAATCCGGTATAACGCTTTGTAAGCCGGGCCGGAGTGGGTGTTTCCACTCCGGCTTCTTATTTCTGTCCGGCTAGGTGGAATGCCAGCTTTGTAGCGACCTGACCGGCAAATCCAGTTTTTTGGCCCGCTTAATGCTCTCCAGGCTCCAGCCAGCCCCCTCGAGGGTGGTGATGAAGGGTTTGCCGGTCTCGACCGCCCGGCGCATCTCGGGATCTGGGGTGAGGGCGATCAACAGGTCATAATCACTGTCGGAGACTTCAAAACCTGCAGCAATCCAATCCGCTTTAAGTCCATCGGCTCCGATAAAGCGCACCCTGCCATCCAGAGGCAGCTTCTGGCCCACACCCAGTTCGGCCCGGTAGTAGGCCAGATAGGGGTCGGTATCAATACCCATGCTCTCGCCGGTGGAGCGCATCTCCGGCCCCAACACTGGAATCACTCCGGGGAACTTGAGCCAGGGAACCAGAACTTCCTTGACCGAGTAAAAGCCTGGGGTGGGATCCTGGGTGAAGGCCAGGTCGCCCAGGGTTTTGCCCACCGCGATTAAAGCTGCGTACTTGGCCAGCGGGCGCCCGATGGCCTTGGAGACAAAAGGCACTGTGCGGGAGGCCCGGGGGTTGGCTTCCAGAATATAGACCGTACCGTCCTTGAGCGCGTACTGTACGTTGATGAGCCCCTTCACACCCACCGCCAGGGCCAGCCTGCGGGTGTATTCCCTGACGGTTGCCAGCTGCTCGGGGGAGAGCGAGATGGGCGGCAGGATGGTAGCCGAGTCGCCGGAGTGTACCCCGGCCCGCTCGATGTGCTCCAGGATGCCCGCCACCACCACCTGGCTGCCGTCACATAGTGCGTCTACATCCAGCTCGAGCGCATTGTCCAGGTACTGGTCTAGCAGGATCGAGGGGCGCTCGGCGAGGGCTGCGTAGATGCCGTTCAGATACCAGCGCAGCTCTTCGGGGTTGTGCACGACCTGCATGGCTCGTCCACCCAGCACATAGCTGGGCCGGGCCATCAGGGGGTAGCCGATGGTCTCGGCCAGTCGGAGGGCTTCTTCGGGGTTGCGGGCTACGGTGCCTTTCGGCTGGGGAATGCCCAAGCTGGCGCAGAGCTTGTTGAACTCGGCGCGATCCTCGGCCTTGTGGATGGCCTCCCAGCTAGTCCCCAGCAGTTGCACCCCCGCATCGGAGAGTTTTTTGGCCAGCTTCAAGGGGGTCTGGCCACCCAGGGTGGCAATTGCGCCGATGGGCTTTTCGTGATCGGTCAGATTGAGCACGTCCTCCAGCGTGAGGGGTTCGAAGTAGAGGCGGTCGGCGGTGTCGTAGTCGGTGCTCACGGTCTCGGGGTTGGAATTGACCATGATGGTCTCGAAGCCAGCCTCGCGCAAAGCCCAGACCGCATGCACTGTGGCGTAGTCGAACTCCACCCCCTGCCCGATGCGAATGGGGCCGCTGCCCAGGATCACCACTTTTGGCTTGCTGGTCTGGCGAACCTCATCCTCCAGCTCGTAGGCGCTGTAGTGATAGGGCGTGTAGGCCTCGAACTCTGCGGCGCAGGTGTCTACAGTTTTGTAGACCGGCCTCGAGCCTGCGGCCAGCCGCTGCTTGCGGGCCACCGCCTCCGATACACCCACCAGCTCACCCACCTGTGCGTCGGAGAGGCCCAACCCCTTCACATAGCGCCAGTCCTCGGCATCTTCCAGGCGCTGGCTTTCGGTCTCGAGGTCGTGTTCGGCATCAATCACTTCCTTGAGCTGGGTCAGGAACCAGGGCTCGATTCTGGTCAGGTCGTAGAGGTTGTCTACCTGCTCACCCCGCCGCAGCAGTTCCAGGACTGCATAAATTCGCGTCGGGCTGGGGTAAAGCCGGGTCTGTAGCTCTTCGGTGGTGTAGGAGGTGAATTCCGCCCGCACATCGGCCTCGAGGCTCCGCAGGGCTTTGCCAAAGCTTTCTTTGAAAGTGCGGCCAATGGCCATCACCTCGCCCACGCTCTTCATCTGGGTGCCCAGCCGGTCGGAGAAGCCCCCGGGATTCACATTGGGCAGGGTGCTGAACTTCTCGAAGGCGAAGCGGGGAATCTTGGTGACCACGTAGTCAATGGTGGGCTCGAAACTGGCCGGGGTTTTCTGGGTGATGTCATTGGGAATTTCATCCAGCCGGTAGCCTACCGCCAGCAGGGCGGCAATCTTGGCAATGGGGAAGCCGGTGGCCTTGGAGGCCAGGGCACTCGAGCGCGAGACGCGGGGGTTCATCTCAATCACGATCATCCGCCCGCTCCTGGGGTCTATGGCGAACTGGATGTTGGAGCCACCGGTCTCTACCCCGATCTCGCGGATGATCGCGATGGCTGCATCGCGCATTTTCTGGTACTCCACATCGGAGAGGGTCTGGGCCGGTGCAACCGTGATGGAGTCGCCGGTGTGCACCCCCATGGGGTCTACATTCTCGATGGAGGTGATGATCACCACCGTGTCGTTGTGGTCGCGCATGACCTCGAGCTCGTACTCCTTCCAGCCGGCGATGGACTCTTCCACCAGCGCAGACCGGGTGGGGGAGAGCGAGAGCCCGCGTGTGAGGGTCTCGGTGAATTCGGCCTCGTTTTCGGCAAGGCCCCCGCCGGTGCCGCCCAGGGTAAAGCTGGGCCGCACCACCGCCGGGTATCCGATCACTTCGCGGGCAAAAACCAGCCCCTCCTCGAGGCTGTGCACCATCTTGCCTCTGGGTACGTCCACCCCAATCCTGAGCATGGCTTTCTGGAATTCCTCGCGGTCTTCTCCTTTCTTGATAGCGGTGGCATTGGCGCCGATCAACTCCACACCGTACTTCTCCAGGATGCCCTGCTCGAAAAGGGCCATCGAGAGGTTGAGCGCGGTCTGGCCGCCCAGCGTTGGCAGCAGCGCGTCCGGGCGCTCTTTAGCGATGATTTTTTCCAGGAACTCGGGACTAAGGGGCTCGAGGTAGGTGCCTTCGGACAGCTCAGGGTCGGTCATGATGGTGGCCGGGTTGGAGTTCGCCAGCACCACCTGGTAGCCCACGCTGCGCAGGGCCTTGACGGCCTGGGTTCCGGAGTAGTCAAATTCAGCCGCCTGGCCGATGGTAATGGGGCCAGAG
>NZ_CALMCQ010000308.1 GCF_937863175.1 uncultured Meiothermus sp.
TAGAAGGAAAAAAGCGAAGAAGCGGGGTTTGTGGGGGACGTGAGCCAGGTAACTCTGGGCGTAAATCCCCCCTAACAGCCACAAAAAAGTAGTCAGAAGCAAAAATCCACGGCTGAGGGTATCGCTGGCAAAATAGCTATCGAGCAAAAGCCAGGGGGGTCTTACCTCGAGGTCACCCAGCACCAGTAACCCCAGCGCCGGAACCACCCCCCAGGGCGCCAGCCACATGACCGCTGCCCGCCAGCGCGGCACAGCCAGCGCCAGGCCCAGCAGCAATGGCAGGCCTGGGGTCAGCAACAGCAGGGCCTCGCTCATGGGTCGTACTCTCCCTGCGCAAACCTCCGCGCCCAGACCAGGGGGCTGAACGGCGCATCGGCCAGCAGTCCCATGCCCAGAACCAGCAGGCTGGTTGCCAGGGGGGGCAGCAGTAGCATCCAGGAGGTTTCCCCGCCAGATTGACTGGGTCTGGGCACATCGGCTCTGGGTGCAACAAACCAGGCGGTATACAGTATCGGCAGAAAGTAAGCCGCATTTAGCAGGCTGCTGGCCAGGAGCACCAGCACAAAAGCTGGGTAGGAACTCTCCAGCGCCCCCAGGCCCAGATACCACTTGCTATAAAAGCCCACCAGCGGCGGCAGGCCAACCATGCCTAGTGCAGCCAGACTAAAAGCGGCCATACTCCAGGGCATCCGCTGGCCGATCCCGGCCATCTGGCTCACCTTTTTTACGGAAAGTACCTCCGAGAAATTTCCCGCACACAGAAAGAGGGTAATTTTCATCAGCCCCTGGTGTACCAGATGCACCAGGCCGCCAGCCGTAGCCAGCGGCCCTAACAAAGCCACGCCCAGCACAATATAGGAGACCTGGCTAACGGTGGAGTAGGCCAGCCGCCTTTTCAGATCATCCTGTCGCAGGGCCATGAGGGAGCCGTACAAAATGGTGACGGCAGCCCAGAGGGCCAGGGGCAGACCGAGCTCGAGGCGATCCAGCAGATCCACTCCAAATACATCGTAAACCACCCGTACCACCCCAAAAGCCCCAGCCTTTACCACGGCTACAGCATGTAAAAGCGCACTGACCGGGGCCGGGGCTACCATTGCTACTGGCAGCCAGCCATGAAGTGGGAAAAGGGCTGCCTTGACTCCCAGGCCAGCCACCAGCAAGGCAAACATCAGGGCCAGGGTGATGGGTTGCTGGGCATAAACTGCCTCCAGTCCAGCGGGGTGGGCAAAGTCTGCCGGGCCCGCGAGCACCGTCAACCAGACCACTCCCAGCAAAAGCACCACCCCCCCGCCCAGGGTGTAAACCAGGTAAACCCGTCCGGCCCGGAAAGCCTCCGCGGTGCCCCGGTGTACTACCAGGGGATAAGTGGTTAGGGTGAGCAGCTCGTAGAAGACAAAAAAAGTGGGTAAATTGCCAGCCAGGGCAATACCGGTAGTAGAGAAAACGCAAAGGCTAAAGAAGCCGAAAAAGCGGCTTCGGTGGGGGGAGCCCTCCAGGTAGCCCACGGCGTACAAAGTGGTCAGGAGCCACAGTACCGCCGATAATGTCCCAAAGAAGACCGCCAGATAGTCGGCCCGCAAAACCAGGTCTATACCAGGCAGGAAGGGCCAGCGCAATTCATAGATGTCCCCCTGCCCAACCCTGTACATAACCCACAAGAGCAGCAGCAGTTTGAGCAAAGCGCCCGCCAGGTTGATGGCGGTTCGTAGTCGTACACTGGTCTCGGCAAGAAAGAAAATCACCAGCCCTGGAATTAACGAGGTCAGCAGAATGGCCAGCAAGACCAGGCCGCCCTCGTTCATCGGCCCACCTCGAGTAGCCGGAGTACAGGCAGGGCTAAAAAGCCCAGTAGTACTGAAACTATCGCAAGTGCAAGCGCCACCAGTTCCACCATAGGGAAAGCCGCTTTGGGCTGGGCTGGCTGCTTGGGGTCTGCTATGGCCCGGGTCAGTATGCGGAACACATACCCTGCACTAAGCAGCCCCCCCAGCAGAGCCACTACTGCCCAGAGCCACTGCCCAGCGGCAATGGAAGCTTGTAGCAGCAGCCACTTGGCCACAAAGCCACCGCTTGGCGGCAGGCCCATCAGGCTGGTACCGGCCAGAGCAAAGGCCGCCACCGAGAGGGGCAGGCTCTGTAGCAGCCCGCGTAACTCACTCAACCGGTCGTGTCCAAAGGCCAGCAGCACACTGCCTGCCGCCAGAAACATGGCCGCTTTGGCAAAAGCGTGCGACAGCACGAAATAAACCACCACCACCTCGCCTCCGGCCCCCAGCATTGGGAAGGCCAAGAAGGGGTAGCCGAGCTGGGCCACGGTGGAGTAGGCAATCAGGGGCTTGAGTTCTCTGGCCCGCAGAGCGTACAGCGAGCCCCAGAACACCGCCCCTGCTCCTAGCAGGCCCAGCAAGAGGCCGCTGGTGGCTTCGGTGGGGAACACCTCGAGCCACAAGCGCAGCAGCAGATATAAAGAGCCCTTGACCACCAGCCCCGAGAGCAGGGCGCTTACCGGCGCGGTGGCGCTGGCGTGGGCCGGGGGCAGCCAGAAGTGCAGGGGAAAAAGCGCGGTTTTGAGTAGCAGCCCGGTGGTCATCAGGGCCAAAGCCACTGCGCTGGCGGGATCCAGGCTGATCACCCGGCCCAGGGTTTGCAGGTCGAGGGTAGCGTACTCGGCATAGAGCAGCCCCACCCCCAGCAGGTAAACCAGTGAGCCCAGCAGACTGGCCAGCAGATAGCGGTAGGCCGCAACCAGTGCGCGGGCCTGACCCCCCAGAGCAGTCAGGGCCACCGCCGAGAGACCCAAGAGCTCGAGGGAGACGTATACATTGAACACATCACCCGAGACAAAGAGCGCATTCAGGGCAGTCCATAGAAACAGACTGAGCGCCCAGAAGGGATGGGCCGGGTTCTTGAAGTAGGCCAGGGCATAAAGCATTATCGGGCCAAAAACCAGCGCGGTTAACAGCAACATCAACGTGCTCAGCCCGTCGGCGTGCAGGCTAATGCCCAGTGGCGGGTGCCAGCCGCCCACTGCGTAGCGCTGGACTCCTGACTGAATCAGTTGCAGGCTCAGGCCCAGCACCGCGACCCCCGTACCCAGCCAGACCAGCAATGCCACCCTGGCCCCCTGGGCAGGCCATAGGAATGCCAGGACTGCCCCTGCTAACGGGATCAGTACCGCCCAGACTATCCAGGGAAGCTCACTCACACGTCGGCCTCGTCGCTCAGACTGGACTTGCCGGTGGTCTGCTTGATTCTTACCGCCAGGGCCAGGGCCAGGGCGGTTGCGCTCACCGCAACCACGATCCCGGTAAGCACCAGGGCCTGGGCCACCGGGTCGGCGTGGTCGGCTGGGCTGCGGCTGCCCCAGGCAATAAAGAGCAAGAACACCCCGGTGCTCAGGATATTCAAGGCCAGAACCTGTCGCAGTAGATGGGTATGTACAAACAGGGCATGCAGACCCATCGCTACCAGCCCCACCCCAGCCAGCAAATACAACAGCGTACTCATGGCGATGGCGACCCAGTACTGCCCGGTGGGCGTCCCAGCAGGAGGATGGCCAGGGTGGCCGCCACCGATACCGTAAGGGCAAACTCGATCAAGAGAATCAGGCGTTTGGCTGTCTCGAGGCGGTACTCCAGCAGACTGCCCCCAACCATGGCCAGCATCCCCACTGCCAGAAAGGACAGCAGACCTGCCCCCAGGGCCAGCCGTAATGGCCAGGCCGCTCCCTGCATGCGCCACCCGGTCAAGAGCAGCAAGACCAGCAGACCCCCCAGCACCGCCCCGCGCTGGAAAGCCCCACCGGGCTGGTAGGCTCCTACCCAGACGATATACCCCGCGACCAGCAGGCCCGGTGGCACCAGCAGGCTGACCATGCCCCGCAGCACTGTTGCCGCAGCCGGTAGCCCAAGCTCGGTACTGCTGACGACCCAGACTCCGACCACCGCCAACAACAGCACCGCGACCTCGAGCAGGGTGTCGTAGGCCCGGAAGTTGAGGAGCACTGCAGTGACCGGGTGTTCCACCCCGCTTTGCCAGAGCTGCGCAGAAGCCTGGCGGGCCAGCCCATCCGAGTGCCCCGGTTGCGCCAGTACAACCCAGCCCAGCCCTGCACTGAGCAGCAGGGCCAGCCCGGTCAGTACCCGGTACGGAGCCTGTCTGGACACTTCTACAGAAATCCCTAGCTGTCGCAGGGCCGAGAGGAGCAGGGCTCCGGTCAGCGCGGCTCCGATCGCAGCCTCGGCCATTGCTACATCGGGCGCCCGCAGCCGTACATAGGCCAGGGAGGCTAGCAGCCCGAAGCTGATGAAAAGCACCACCGACAAAAACAGGTCGGGGGTG
>NZ_CALMCQ010000309.1 GCF_937863175.1 uncultured Meiothermus sp.
TACAGCTACACCAAGCGCTTTACCTGGCTATGCCACTTCTGGCTGGGCTTGACCGTTGGGGCCGCTACCGCCGGGGGCTGGATTGCCGTAACCGCCGCCTTCGAGCC
Source organism: uncultured Meiothermus sp. (assembly GCF_937863175.1). Classification (GTDB taxonomy): domain Bacteria; phylum Deinococcota; class Deinococci; order Deinococcales; family Thermaceae; genus Meiothermus. Next base: position 108 of record NZ_CALMCQ010000309.1, read on the forward strand.
TGCCCTGTTCGCCCTGTGGGCCGGCACGGCCTTCTGGCTGGCCGGTTTCGACATCCTCTACGCCACGCAGGACTTCAAGTTCGACCGCGAGAACGGCATCCACAGCGTTCCCGCCCGCTTTGGCATCCCCACTGCACTGCGCATCGCCCAAACCTCCCACGCCCTTACTTTTGGCTTCTTCTTGCTTGCCGGGCTATTGAGCGGAGCGGGCTGGCTGTACTTTGTGGGGGTCTTTGTGGTGGGGGCGGTGCTCTGGTACGAACACCAACTGGTGAAACCGGATGACCTGAGCAAAGTAGATCAAGCCTTCTTCCAGGCCAATGTGGTGGTGAGCCTGGGGATGTTGCTGTTTATTCTGCTGGACACGCTGGTTTAACGGTCGGGTTCAGCCGCGTTGCGGAGCGCAGCCGAGCAACATCGGCCGCAACCTGTTGTTAGGCGATCAGCCACACACCGCGCCGCAGAGCTAAGAGACCGTCTTGAAAATCAAGGCAAGCGTTTGAGCATGAGACGGATCATAGCGGCGTAGATGAAGGCTTCGGAGTGTCTGGGAAGACGCTCGTAGTCACGGGCCAGGCGTCGGTTGCGGGTGATCCAGGCAAAAGTACGCTCCACCACCCAGCGCCTGGGCAGAACTTGAAAGCCTTTGTGACCAGGTAGTTTATCCACGATCTCTAGGGTCCAACCCAGTAGGTGCTGCAACCAACGGATGAGTTCACCTGCATAAGCCCCATCAGCCCAAACCTTCTGCATCCTGCGCCAGGGGTCATGGCAGATTTGCTCGAACAGCGACCTGGCTCCGTCCCGGTCTTGCACCCCTGCTGAGCTCACCAGAACTCCCAGCAACAACCCCAGGGTATCCACCAGGATGTGGCGCTTGCGGCCCCAGGTCAGCTTCCCAACGTCAAAGCCCCGCTCAACCCCACCTTCCCCACTCTTGACCGCTTGACTATCGATAATGGCTGCGCTCGGGTTGACCCTGCGCTTGGCTTTCCGCCTTACCAGACGGCGCAGGCAGTCATTCACGCGTTTCCACAGCCCGCTCAGGCACCACGCCCGGAAGTAGCCGTACACGGTCTTGTAGGCCGGCAAGTCGTGGGGCAAGGCCGCCCACACGCAACCGTTCTTGACCACGTAGAAGATGGCATTGAGTATCTCTCGTAAGCTATGTTTTCTCGGACGGCCTCGCTGGTTGGCTTTGGGCAACTCTGGCTCTATCACTGCCCATTCGCTATCCTGTAAGTCGGTTAGGTAGGTCTTACGGTTTGTCACAAAAATCTTAGCTTGCCCAACCTTCTACTGATTTTCAAGACAGCCTCTAAGTAATTTGAACGAGGCATAGCACAGGTTCATTCCCGATCGGCCGAAAGGTGTCGGTGCCTTGTCTGCTATGCGTCATCGTATGCCCTCTCCAGTGCCGCCACGTCGAGCTTTACCATTGTCATCATAGCTTCCATTACAGCCTGTACCTTTCTCGGGTTCTTGTCGGCTATGAGTTCCATGAAACGCCTCGGCACGATTTGCCAAGTGATGCCAAATTGATCGGTAATCCATCCGCATTGCGATGGGGTTGCGCCAGCGCTGACGAGTCTGTTCCAGTATTCGTCAACCTCTCTCTGATCCTTGCAGTCAACAAAGAGCGAGAAGCCCTCAGAGAATTTGAAGTATGAGCCTCCGTTGTACCCCATGAAGAACTGACCACCGACGACGAACTCGGCAGAAGTGATTGGGCCGTCCTTGCCAGTACGGGCAACATTCTTGATCTCAGAGTCTGGGAACGTAGCGGTATAGAAAGCTATTGCAGCTTCGAGTTGATCATTGAACATCAGGAAAGGTGTTACTTTATTCATCTGTGCGTCTCCTTTTTTCAGGTTGTCGCCTACCTCTTGTTTAAACCGCACGCACGGGATATCGCTTTTTTTTGAGTGATATCCCGCAGTGTCAACAGCCGAGGTGCTGAAAAGGGGTTGCGCTCAAGGGTCTCCTTTCTAGGCGAGGTTCGCAATCCCGTGCAACTGCTTGATATCTGCCACTTTATTGTGACACATAAGAGTGCTGCTTAGTCAAAGCTCAATGCATCCCGCATCATCCGAGCCACTGCGTAGGCATCGTAGATGTCGGAGTAGCCCATTAGTGAGACACGGAATACTTTGCCCCTGAGCTGTCCCTGCCCGCCGATGATGGTGGCGCCCCTGGCGGCGAAGGCGTCCTTGACCTGGGTGTACTTCAGCCCTTCGGGCAGATAAAAGCAGGTGGTGGCGGGACTCTTAACCTCGGGCACGGTCGTCAGACCGAGCTGGTCGCCGGTGGTGTACAAGATGTCGTTCTGCTGTTTCTTGAGGGCAGTGTGCTGGGGCAGCCTCGGCAGCAGCTCTTCCAGCACTGCCGCCGTGGCGGCCACCAGGTTGATGGCCGGAGTCCAGGCCGACTCGCCCGAGCTTTGTACCTTTAACTCCGCCCCCAGGTTCAGGTAGAAACTGCGGGGCTTCAGGCATTGTAGCGCACGGGGCGAGAGCGCAGCATAGGCCAGTCCCGGCGGGCACATCAGGCCTTTTTGCGAGCCGCAGGCAGCGGCGTCGAGGCCCCAGTTCTCCAGTTCAAACTCGCTGACCAGCAGACTGGTGATGGCGTCCACCACTACCAGGCCCTCAGGGCATCGGGCCTTGAAGGTCTGGGCCAGTGTCTGCACGTCGTTGAGCGCCCCGGTGGAAGACTCGGAATGGGTCAGTAAAAAGCCGTCGAACTGGCCGGAAAGGTTCTCCAGGTGCTCGGGCCGCACCACCATGCCCCAGTCCAAATCCAGGCGCACCACTTCGAGTCCGGCCTCGTGAGCAATCCTGGCCCAGCGCTCGGAAAAGTTGCCCTGCACCGGCACCAGTACCCGCTGTCCGGGCTGGAACAGGTTGAGCACCAGGGCGTCCATCGCAGCGGTGCCCGAGCCAGTGAGTATTAGCACCTGGCCCTGGGTCTGAAAGGCTTTTTCCAGTCCGGCCCTGGCCTGCAAGAAGATCTTCTTGGCCGCGTCGCTGCGGTGGTGGAGCTGGGGCCGGGAGAGGGCTTCTTGGGCCTTGGGGTGCAGTTCAACCGGGCCGGGGGTGAGCAGGCGGGAGCGGTACATTGAAGGCATTGTAGTGCTTCTTGGCCCAGGGTTTTTACAGCTCCGCCAGATCCACCCGCTCCAGCACATCCAGCCCGCGCATCGCTTCCAGCACCGCCTCGCTGGGCCGCTCATCAATCGCCAGGACGAACAGGGCTTTGCCTCCAGGGTTATCCCGACCCAACTGCATTCCCGCAATGTTGATCTGATTCTCGCCCAAAAGCGTCCCCACCTTGCCCACCACCCCAGGCCGGTCGCGGTTAACACAGACCAGCATGAAACCACTGGGTACGGCCTCTACGCTGTGTTCGTCAATGCCCACAATGCGGGGCTTGCTGCCCAACACCGCACCTCGAGCCCTGCGGGTTTCCCGGTCGGTCTCGAGGCGCACCTCCAGAACCTGGC
>NZ_CALMCQ010000310.1 GCF_937863175.1 uncultured Meiothermus sp.
CGATTCCATCTGGGCCTATGATGGCTCGCCTAAACCCACCGCCGCTCCTGCCCTGGCCGAACCCGTGCCCACTCCCATTCCAGCGGCCCCGGCCTCGCAGGGTGCGGCCACTCCTTCGGTGACACCGGTTTCCCCGGCGCCCAGAACCCTCGGTTCTACCCAGCGTGTGATCTCCGTACTGCTCAAGGTCTCTGCCCTTATCACCGCAGTGGTCACAGGGGGTTATCTGGTGGTTAATATGGGAATCACCGGAGACATTTGGGTTCCGCTGGGGGTTATTGCCATCGGCCTGTCGCTCTCGTTGATCCAGTGGCGCCTGTCCGAGCCCTACTGAAAAACGGGGTGTACTGCAGCCCTTTAAGGAAGAATTTTGGTTAACAGGAGCATTTTTGGGCTGATCGTCAAATAACCCAGCACCGGCTTTTTCTGCACTTAAATTGGGGCTTTGTGGAACGCTGGCTGAGTGTGGCTTATATTGCAATTGTTCTGGGGCTTGGACTGGCAAGTGTCTGGCCCCGTTTGACCGTTCAATTTGCCCCGACCCAGGTAAAAACACCCACCGTGCAGGGCCTGGCTTCCCCCGCCCTGCAACCCGGCCCGTTTACGCCTGAGGTCACCAGGGTCAACCTCAACACCGCCAGCCAAGCCGAGATTGAAAGCCTGCCAGGGATTGGCCCTGCACTGGCCCAGCGCATTATTGAAGGCCGTCCCTATCGTTCGCTCGAGGATCTGGATGGGGTCAAGGGAATTGGCCCCAGGCTGTTGGAGCGTTTGCGGCCACTAGTCTCTCTATGATTCCCTATGCCCTGGGCCTGGGTGCCCTGCTGGGAGCCCTGACCCAACTCACACCCCTGGCTTTTTTGGGCTTGCTGGCGGGCCTTCGACTTCCGCAGGCAGCACGCTGGTTGGGTTTGATGGCCTATGCCCTGGTGGTTCTTCACCTGGGGCTGACCAAAGACCCCTGGGGTTCGCAGTTTGGGCAGTGGGTGCGGCTCGAGGGAACCCTGCGGGGTGGTTTTCTGTACACGCCCCAGGGCCGTGTTTATGTGCGCTATTTTCCCCGTCTACAGGATGGAAATTACGTCCTGGAGGGACATTTGTTGCGACCCCAGGGCCAGCGCAACCCCGGTGGTTTTAACCAGCAGACCTGGCTGCGGGGCCTGGGCGTAAATGCAGTATTGCAGGCTCGACAGGTGGTGCGGTTTGAACCCCCTGCCCGCGATGCCCGGCAGTGGTTTCAGCAGCAGCTGGTGGCCGGGCTTACGCCGTCGGCTGCGGCGCTAGCGGTAGCCATGACCCTGGGTGAGCGACGCGATCTGGGCGAGACCTATGGCGAGTTCCAGCGGGCGGGGCTTGCCCACGCACTGGCCCTTTCGGGGCTAAACGTGGCGATTCTGGCTGGATTCTTTGTGCTGGTGTTGTACCGGCTGGGGCACTGGCGCTACCTGGTTACCCTGGCAATCTTGCTACTGTATTTGCTGCTGGTAGGGCCGCAGCCTTCGCTGGTGCGGGCGGTGATCATGGGGGGCCTGGTGCTGCTGGGGTTGTTCCTGGGCAAGGGAAAAGTGGCGGTGTTGCCCACCCTTTCGCTCGCACTTTTTATTCACCTGCTGTTTGAACCCTACGCCATCTTCAGCCTTTCGGCTCAGCTTTCCTACCTGGCAGTACTCGGGATGGCCCTGGTGCTGCCGAGTCTGCCCCGGCTCGAGGGCTGGAGAAACTGGCTCTGGGCTTCGGTGAGCGTTACTTTTGCGGCGCAACTTTTCATCCTTCCGCTGTTGCTCCATCACTTCCACCAACTGCCCCTGGTCTCTCCCGTCTCCAATCTGCTGGTACTCCCGATTCTGAACCTGCTGGTTCCTCTCGGCTTTGTGAAGCTGGTACTGGGCGGGGTTTTGGCCGGGCCGGTGGAGCTATTGAGCCAGCTCACGCTGGCGCTGGTGGGATGGCTGGCTAACGGGCCGCAACTACGCTGGGGAGAGATCGGTGCAACTGGTTTTGCTTTGTATTTTCTGGGGATTTTGCCACTTCTGGCGGCCCTGTATAGACGGATTGGTTGGCCGTGGGCAGGAGCACTGACCGCGACCGCTGTTCTGGCTTCGCTGCTACCACAAACCGTCCAAAGGGCCGAACTCTGGCAGCTTGATGTGGGGCAGGGCGACGCCACGCTGATCCGGTTACCAGGAAGGGTGGAGATTCTGGTGGATGGGGGGAGGGACTGGGCTTACCCCAGACTGGAAAGCGCGTTGCGGGCCCTGGGGGTGGACGATCTTGACCTGGTGATCGCCACCCACCCCGATGCCGACCATGTGCAAGCCCTGCCGATGGTCATGCGGAATTTCCCGGTTGGGACGCTGGTGACTGGCCCACGGGTGCGTGGGGACGAAATGGATGACGCCTTGCACCAGGCCGTCCGCCGGTACAGGGTTCAGGTGGTATTTGCTCGAGCCGGGGCCGAACTAGAAATTGCCGGAGCCAACCTGCGCTTTCTTGGACCGCAGGGCCACGAGGTCGAGGATAATGAGCGAAGTTTGGTCTTTGTGTTGGAGTATGGTGGACGCAAAGCCCTTTTCACCGGCGATGCCCCTGTTTCCGCCGAAGCCCGCTGGGCGGTCGAAAAAGTGGATATCCTGAAGGTCGGGCACCACGGCTCTGACACCAGTACCGGTGAGCAATTGCTCCAGAGTTTTCAGCCCCGCGTGGCTGTAATTGGGGTGGGAAATAACCCTTACGGTCATCCCACACGATCCGTGCTGGAGCGATTAAGCCGGCATGGCTTGGAGATTCGTCGCACCGATCTGGAAGGCGCAGTTCGAATCGTTCTTCGGTAGATCAGGCTTCATAGCCTATGGCCTGCAAAATGGCATTGAGTTCTTCTTCGGAGTGGTAGCTGATCTCGATTCTGCCCCTTTTAGGCTGGGTGAAGCGAACCCTGGTGCCGAGCTGGCGCGAAAGACTGCGGGCTATCTCGGTATACGCCTCTTCCTTTCTGGAGCGGGAGGTAGCGGCAGCGGGTTTGTCCTTGAGTCTTTCGGTCTCGCGCACACTGAGGTGCTTTCCAAGCACTTCCGAAAGGCCCCAGTTGCGCCGGGCTTCGGGTAGCATCAGGAGGGCTCTGGCATGCCCTGCACTTATTTTGTTCTCTTCCAGCGCCCGCATAACCTCGGCTCCCAGTTGCAGTAGACGTAGAGCGTTGGTAACGGTCACCCTTGCCTTCCCCACTGCCCTGGCCACTTCTTCCTGGGTCATGCCCATATCCACCAGCCGTTTGTACCCTTCGGCCTCCTCCACCGGGTTGAGGTCTTCACGCTGGAGGTTTTCGATCAGGGCGATCTCGAGGGCCTCGCGCTCACCAATGTCTTTGATGACCACCGGAACCTCGCGCAGCCCAGCCATCTGGGATGCCTTGAAGCGCCGCTCACCGGCCACCAGCTCGTACATGTCCCCTTTGGGGCGTACCAGCAGGGGTTGCAGCAAGCCCTTCTCTTTGATCGAAGACGCCAGTTCGTCAAGCGCGACCGGGTCGAAGAGGCGGCGCGGCTGCCCAGGATTGGGCCTGATCAGGGCCAGGGGAAGTTTGGTGAGTGAGGCGGGCGTTTTCGGCAGCAGGGCTTCCAGCCCCCTGCCCAGGCCACTAGGCTTCTTGGACACGACGCATCACCTCCTCGGCCAACCGGCGGTAGGCGTGGGCCCCGCTGCTGGTAGGGGCATACTGCCCGATGTCCTGGCCGTAGCTGGGAGCCTCGGCCAGCCGGACGTTGCGTGGAATCACCGTCCAGAAGACCTTCTCTCCCAGATTGACGCGAATATTGCTTTCGACTTGTTGCGAGAGCAGGGTGCGGGGATCGTACATGGTGATGAGTACCCCCAGGAGGCGCAGGGCCGGGTTGAGGCTGGTGCGCACCTGATCAATGGTTTCCAGCAGACCCGCTATGCCCTCGAGGGCATAGTATTCCGCCTGCACCGGCACAATGAGACCCTCCGAAGCCGATAGCACATTCAGGGTGATAGGCCCCAGGCTGG
>NZ_CALMCQ010000311.1 GCF_937863175.1 uncultured Meiothermus sp.
GGGGTTCCCTGGCGACGTCTGCTGGCGATTGGAGCCACAGCCTGGATTCTGGCCCTCTCGGTCTCGGGGCTCTATCTGGATCGGTTTGAAAAAGTACGCGACCGCTTCGATAGCTGGAGTACCTACGTGACAGGGCGGGTACATGAACTGAGTTCTGAAGTGATCCGGGGGCCTTTATATCAGATCACCCAGGCCCATAAGATCATCGTGAACGCGGGGCTTTTTGGGCAGGGGGTGGGGTCTCGGATGCCCAACCTGCCCGAATCCCACAACGACTTTGTGCTGGCCTCCATCATCTGGGCCGGTGGCTGGCTGGCGGGCTTTATGGTCTTGCTGGCCCTGTGGTTAATACTGGCCAGAGGACTTCAGATCGCGGCGAATCTGGAAGGCTCCAAAAGCGTCCTGGCCTTGGGTCTAACCCTGTACATCGTTTTACAAGCCGCCCTCAACATCGCAGCCGTCATCGGTACCGTCCCGATCGGAGGTTCTCCGCTGCCCCTGGTTAGCATGGGCGGGAATTCGATGCTGATGGCGGGACTGGCCATGGGGCTCTTGCAGGCCCTCTCGCGCGAGGCCTTCGCTCACAAGCAGGAAGGTAGAGCAAAGGAGGCCCAGCAGTGAAACCGTGCAGGGGAACAATGGCGCAAAGTGCATGGGAGCACCGTGCTAACGTGTTAGGAGTCTGGAGAAAGATAACAACATTGGCTCCCGCTCTCCCATCCTCCACCCTGCTTCGCCCTGCCCCCCTGCTCCACAAAGGAGGCGCATGGTGATCGTCACCGGCGGCGGAACCGGCGGACACTTCTATCCAGGGCTGGCAGCAGCGCGGGCTCTGCTGGCTGCCGGAGAGCCTGTGACGTATGTGGGGGCTCAAGGTGGGCTTGAAGAACGGGTACTGCCCGAAGCCAAGCTGCCTTTCCGCATCATCCCAGCCGGCAAACTCTCGCGCGATGCGCTGCGTCCGGGGGAGGGGATGAAGGTTTTGCGGGGCCTGTGGGAAGCCCAGCGGGTCGTGCGGGAACTGCGGCCCAGAGCGGTATTGAGCATGGGCGGCTATGCGGGTTTTCCGGTAGCTTTGGTGTCCGCATTGCTGGGTGTTCCGATGGTCATTCACGAGCAGAATGCCAAACTGGGTCTGGCCAATCGGATCTTGGCCCGGCTGGCCTGCCGGGTCACACTCTCTACTCCCATGAAACTAGAACCTCGGCTGGCCGCCAAAACCCAGGTAGTGGGTTACCCGGTACGCGAGGAAAAACGCAGCCAAGCCGAGGCCAGTGTCGCACTGGGGTTGGATCCAGAACGTCCTACCATCCTGATCATGGGTGGGAGTCAGGGCAGCAAGGAACTCAACGAACAACTGCCCGAGCGGCTCTATCCCCTATTGGGCGAGTGGCAGGTCTTGCACCAGTCTGGCCTGCGCTGGGAGCATGTGATGAAGTCCAAAGAACGGCCCCATTACATGGTGCGGGGTTATGTGGACAGTGTACTGGCCTGGAGCGCTGCCGAGTTTGCCATCACCCGTGGCGGGGCCGGCACCCTGTCGGAGGCGGCCTATCACCGGGTACCGGTGTTGGGCGTGCCGCTACCGCGGAATCTGGACGGGGGAGCGCAGCAGGCCAATGTGGGCTTTTATGCCGAGCGCAATGCAGCCCTGCTGCTTGCGTCCTGGGATCAGTTCGAGGCCCAGCTTAATGCTCTACTCGACCCCCCCACTCGGGCGCAAATCCGCGATAGACTTGGGGGGTTGTCGCCAGCCGGGGCAGCGGAGCGGCTGGCCCAGGTTGTTTTGGAGGCGGCGTGAAGCACTATCACCTGATGGGCATTGGCGGGATCAGCATGAGCGGGCTGGCCCGCATCCTGCGCATGGACGGGCACCTGGTCAGTGGCTGTGACCGCCAGCTCACCGACCAGACCCGACACCTCGAGCGCGAGGGTATTCGGGTCGCGCTGGGCCACAGCCCCCAACACCTGCCTGGGGTAGACGTGCTGGTAGCCTCCACCGCCATCAGGGATCTCGAGCCCGAACTCGCCACTGCGCACACCCTGGGCATCCCGGTCTGGCGGCGGATTCAGGTGGTAGCCGAAATTCTGCGCGGGGGCTACAGCCTGGGCATCACTGGCTCGCATGGCAAGACCAGCACCGCCTCCATGATCGCCAGCATTTTTATAGCAGCCCAGACCGACCCCACGGTGCTTCTGGGCGCCGAGCTGGGCTTGATTGGGGGCAGCGCCAAGGTAGGCACCGGACGATACCGGATTGCCGAGGTGGACGAGTCCGACCCGCTGTTTCGCTTTCTGGAGCTGGATGTGGCGGTGATTACCAATCTCGAGGCCGACCATGTATCGCCCGACGGACAGGCCCGCCCTAACTACCACGCTTCTTTTGAGGCTTTGCATGACGCGGTGCGCTCGTTCGCCAGCCGGGCCAAACACGTCATCTACAACTGTGAACCCCGCTGGCGCCTGCTGGAAGAACTAACCCAGGGCAGGTCGCGGAGCAGCTTTGGGCTGACCTGTGGCGACTGCCATGCGGTAAATATCGCCCTCGAGCCGTTTGGTAGCCACTTCGATCTGGTCTGGCAGAACCAGACCCGGGGGAAGGTGCGGCTGCAAGTACCCGGTGAACACAATATCTCCAATGCCCTTGCGGCGGCTGCGGCAGCGCTGGTCGTGGGTATTCCTTTTGAGGCTGTCCAGCAGGGGCTTTACCTGTACACCGGAGCCAGCCGTCGTTTTGAAAAGGTGGGCCTGCTAAACGGGGCTTTGATTGTTGACGACTATGCCCACAACGCCACCAAATTGTTCGCCGTGCTCAAAGCCGCTCGCAGCACAGGCTTGCGCGTGCGGGCGGTCTTCCAGCCCCACCGCTTTGGCCGTAGCGAGCAGGAGTGGCCGCTGTACGCCCAGGCTTTGGAGCAGTCCGACGAAGCCCTGATTCTCGATGTTTACAGCGCCGAAGAGACCCCTCTCACGCTAACCAGCGCCCAGATCGCCCAACACATGCTGGAACACCTGCATGCACAGGGACACCTTGCACGTTACGACAACTGGGACAACACCCTGAGCTACCTGCGCCAGACTGCCACACCGGGCGATCTGATCCTGACCATTGGAGCCGGGAGTGTGTCGAAGCTGGGGCGCATGTTGGCGGCTGCTAAGGAGGCGGTATGAAGATCCAACGCCTCGACCTGTCCAGGCTCACCACCATCGGGGTGGGAGGCGAGGCCGAGGTCTGGATCGTGGAAACCCTCTCCGACTTACAACACGCGACCGAGGCCCCCTACCGGGTGCTGGGCAATGGCTCCAACCTGCTGGTCGCGGATAGTGGCGTGAATGAACGGGTCATTCGACTGGGAGGCGAGTTCGCGGGCTGGAACCCCGACTTCTCGGGTTGGGTCGGCGCGGCAGCGCTGGTGCCCAGTCTGCTGCAGGCCTCGGCACGGCTGGGCCTGAGCGGACTGGAAGGCTTGCACGGCGTTCCAGCCCAGGTGGGGGGTGCGGTCAAGATGAACGCTGGCACCCGTTTTGGCGAGATGGCCGATGCCCTGGAACAGGTCGAGATTTTCCACGATGGCGCCCTGCGACTCTACCAGCCCAGTGAACTGGGTTTTCGCTACCGGCATTCGGCCTTACCCAGGGGCGGAATCGTCACACGGGTCAAGCTGAAGCTACAATCTTCCAGCGAAGAAGGGGTGCGGGCCAAGATCGCCCTGGTGGATGCTGCTCGCAAGGGCCAGCCCAAAAAGAAAAGTGCGGGCTGTGCTTTCAAGAATCCCCCCGGCGACTCGGCGGGGCGCTTGATAGATGTAAACGGCCTCAAAGGAACCGCCGTGGGCAAAGCTATGATCAGCCTCGAGCACGGCAACTTCCTGGTCAATCTGGGTGGGGCCACCGCTGCCGAGATGTATGCCCTGATCCGCAAAGTACAGGCTGTGCTGCCGCTCGAGCTAGAGTGGGAAATCTGGGGCGAGATCGTACCCGACGAGATGGAGGTGAGCTTGTGAGGAGAATGAATAGAGGGGGGGCTGGGAACCGGGGCGCAGACATACACCATCTGATTTATCTGCCTTTTCCCTCCTGCTCCAGGGCGCGAGCGGTGCTCCCCAGTGCAACGCACGGTGTTCCTTCGCTCGAAAGGGGGATGGCATGATCCGGGCGGTGCTCGTCGCCTTGCTGCTGGCCTCGCTGGGGATTGGCTCTTATGTGGTGTTGCCCATCGAGGATGTTGAGGTGGCGGGCAACCGGCAGCTTTCCGATACCTTCGTGCAGCAGATCACCGGCCTCGAGCCGGGTCGTCCGTGGCTCTGGGCCTGGCCCCATAAACTCGAGGCTCTGCGGCAAAACCCCTGGGTCAAAAGCGCCACCCTCGAGCGCCCTGCTCTGGGCCGGCTGCGCATCGTACTCGAAGAGCGCACCTCACTTGCCAGCCTCATCCAGGGCGGTGAACGCTATGGCCTGAGCCGTGATGGCCTGCTGTTGCCGGGCGCCCCCGCACGGGATCCAGTGCTGGAGGGAAGGGGCGAAATTCCCATTGCAGATCTGCTTTTGCTGGTGCAAACTTTTCCAGATGCAACGCGCATCCGCTACAGTGTAGCTGGCTTTCAGGTTCTGGCCCCAAACCTTAATGTATGGGGCAAGAATGTCAGAGAGTTGCAAGATTGGGCCAAAGTCCGCAGAATAGGCAAAAGTGACGCAAGCAACTCTCTTGCGCACCCCGGCGTTTCGTCGGATAGCCGTATCTATGTGTATTCCTGGGGGGTGAGTGCTCGCCGATGATTCTCGTAGGTTTAGATGTTGGAA
>NZ_CALMCQ010000312.1 GCF_937863175.1 uncultured Meiothermus sp.
GCGGTGGTGGAGGCCCCGGCGGCCTTCTATCCCCATATGACCGGGCGGCAAAACCTCGAGATGGTGGCTTTCCTGACCGGCATGTCGAATGTGGATGCCAGAATCCGCGAGGTGCTGGCGCGGCTCGAGCTGCTCTCGGTGGCCGACCAGCCGGTACGCACCTACTCACTGGGCCAACGCCAGCGCCTGGGGCTGGCCTCGGCGATCTTGCACGAGCCGCAAATCCTGATCCTCGACGAGCCGACCAGCGGCCTCGACCCCCAGGGCATCAGCAAAGTTCACGAAATTTTGTCCGAACTGGCCTGGAAAGGGGTGGCGGTGCTGCTCTCCACCCACCACCTGCGCGAGGTCTCGGCCTATGCCGACAGGGTGGGGATTCTGGGCGGCGGGCGGCTGTTGGAAGAGGTTAAGCTCGGTTCCAAGGGCGAGACCTACCGCCTGCGGGTGGGCGACCCGGCCAGGGCTGCGGCCTTCCTCAAGACCGTACCTGGGGTGCAAAATGTCGGCCTGCGCGATGTAAATGTGATCTTCGAGGGGTTGCCCCACGTGGCCCTGGCGGCCCTGGTGCGCGAGAACTACCAGGTGCAGTTTTTGGAACCCGACTATTTCGACCTCTACGACTACTATCGTGAAAGGGTGAAAAATGCATAGCCAGAAAGCCAGGGTCAGGGATCTGGGGCCGGGGGTTGGTGAAGGACAAATGCCCTCCAAAACAACTTCAATCTCCCCCTCTATTCCACGCTCCCTTTCCCCGATCCAACCGCCGGTCGTTTCCCTCTCACCACTCATCAAAAGGAGCAACGCATGCTGCGGGTATTGATCTGGGAATTTGGCAAGCTGGTGCGGTTGCGCTCGGTGCAGATTGGACTGTTAGCGGCCCTGGTGTTGCCCATTTTGTGGGCTTTTGCGCCAGGACTGCGGGCCCAGTATGGGCTCGAGCTGGTCTCGGGCTGGCAGGTGCCAGCTCTTTCGCTTCTGACCGGGATGGACTTCCTGTTCCCATTCCTTACTGCGATGGCGGCAGCGGAAGTCCTTGGCTCAGAAGTTTCGATGGGAACCCTCAAGTCGGTGCTGTTGCGCCCTAGCCCACGCAGCCGCTTGCTGGGCGCAAAAATCATGGTGGTGCTGGCCTACCCCTTCATTCTGCTGCTGGTAAGCCTGGCGGGTTCGTTATTGGCGGGTCTGCCGTTTGGTGTGGGAAGCTTTTTTGGTGGAACCGGTCTGGGTGAGGGCAGCTTTGCCGGAGTGGGTCAGATAACCCCTGCCGGAGCGTTTATGGAACTGCTGCGTGCCCACGTTCTGGCAGGGGTGGTACTCTGGCCGCTCTCGGCCCTGGCCATGCTCTATGCGGTGGTCTTCCTCAGCACTACCTCGGCAGCCCTGGCTGCGGTCTCGACCCTGTTGCTGATGCGCCTGCTGATTGCCTTCCCGGCCATCCAGCCTTTCTTGCTCACCAGCTACTTAGACCTCTACATCCGCCCTGCCGCCGTGGGTCTGGGCCTGCCGCTGCTCATCATCTACACCGTGGGCTTCGCCTTGCTGGCCCTGCTAATTTTCGAGCGAAAGGATATCTGAAGGCTTCCAGAGAGTATTGATCACCGAATCAGGCCCGGCCTAGGGTTTGGGAATTGCGTCCTTGACTGTGCCTTTGATCTTCGACCGAAGCGGACTTTCGACTTTCGGTTTTTAGCCGTAGGCTGTGGACATGGGCAAGTTGACGCATTTTGAAGACGGTCAGCCGCGCATGGTGGATGTGAGTGAAAAAACCGCTACACCCCGCACCGCGACTGCCGAGGCCCACGTGATACTGCTACCAGAAGCGGTGGAGGCGCTCCGCGAAGGCGGGGTAGGGA
>NZ_CALMCQ010000313.1 GCF_937863175.1 uncultured Meiothermus sp.
AAAAAGTGCGCTCACCCCAGACCACACAGTTTCACAGGAAGCCGATTGCTATCGCATTTGGACAACTCGAGGCCGCCTGGGAAAAATCGTGGGTTGCTACCCAGCTCAAACTGACCGTGCCATGGTACCTTCCACCCGACTCCCCAAGAACAACCGGAGACTGCCTGACGCAGCAGAAGTGGGCAACAGCCAGCCAGTCCCGGCTCTAAAGCTTCGCCCCTCCAGTCAGGCCATAAGGCCGATGCGTTCTGGTTGGTCTTGCAGCCCCTCCATGGCTCTCAGGGCGGCCTCGAGGTGCCGCTCTTCCGGCTGGGCCACGGTATAGCGCTGGCCCCAGTAGCCGAATTGCAGCAGGCGGCTGGCCAGGGGATTCTGGTCGGCGTTTCTGGCCGTCCAGCTAAACAGCGGCAGCAGCGGTAATAGCAACAGCAGGTAGGCCCAGAAAGGCAGCAACACCGAGATGGGGATCAGCGGCAGGGTCAGGACAGCCAGGTTGGTGCCGCAGGAGCGGTGCAGCCGGGGCTGCTGCCTGACCTGCTCCAGGGTGAGGGGCAGACCTTTCTCCACGGTATGCGCCACCATATGCTCGGCCCCGTGGTAGCGACCCAGGTTCAGGACGCCCTGCCGGAAGGGCAGGTGGAAGCGGTAAAAGGCCCAGAACATCCCGCCCAGGAAGACCAGTGCGAACAGCAGCCGCTGCCACTCCGGTGCGGTGATGATTGCCCGCGCCAGCAGACCTAACGGAGCGCCAATCAGGGAGGCCACCACCATGCCCTTGAAATCCGAACTATCCCGGTAAATATGTCCTATCGCCCGCCCGCCTTCCAGCAACAGGAGGCCCATTGAGCCCAGCGGCCCAACCCGCAGCCAGCCGGGGTGGATCTCGCGGGTGTAGTGTTGCAGGCCCTGGGCATCGTGATAGGCCACCGAGACCCGGTGCTTGCTCACGAACATTACGCCCTGGGGCAGGGCCATACCGCCGATCAGGTCTTTCGCTTCCATGACCATAATTGTACGGGCGCAGAGGATTTGACCGTGACGGTTCTAGACATGGAGGTCTTTGCTCGACCAGACCGGCCAGTCCCGTGCACGAGGACTTTGCTCAAGCCGAGCCGGGGTGGGCATACCAGAGCCGATCCTCGCCGAAGCCACCCGTCTCCACACCCGCATACCAATTTAGAGGCCGGAAGTCTGCTGGGTGAGCGTAAGTTGACCAGGGCTGGCCAGTTTTTAGGGCTATACCCCAAAGACCCAGCTTTCCGTGCATTTCTAGTCCGTACCGGGTTACGCCCTTGCTGTGGGGCATAGCCCGTCCCACCAGCGGATCGTCCCCCACGTGCACAGGTGTTTGCACAAGGTTCCTGCACTACACAACCCCAGCAGCGTGCGCAGCGGGTAGGCCCAACCTCCGCCTTCGACGATGACGATCGGGTGTCCTCTTTAAGAGTTTCCCATCCGTCCTCAGGGATCCCGGAGCATGAAGCGCGGCACTTTGTATCCTCCGGCCCGAGGTAGGGACCTGGTTCGGCCGGCTGAACAAGTCAAAGGCCATCCCCGCCTGGTTTTATGGCGTAATGATCTCGACTGCGAGGTGGGACCCACACCTCTGGCCTGATACTTCATAAAAGCCCATATCGCTGACACCAGCTATCCAGCTATCCAGCTATTATGAACACCGACCCTACGGGCTGGCTTTCTATGAAGTTCGGGAGCTTTGGGGTAGATTGCTCAAAAGAACAGGCAGGCCGGGGAGCAACCTTCTGTTGCCGCCAGCCCTGCCTGCGGAGTTGGGGTTTGAATGCGCCCGCCTTTATTCAGCTCACACGGAGGCTATCTTGCTGATGCCAGCTAAACCACCCGAAAAGATAAGCGCCCACACCAGCCGAACCATGATGTACCGGGAGCTTAGCATGCTGCTGGAGGCTGTACCGCCA
Source organism: uncultured Meiothermus sp. (assembly GCF_937863175.1). Taxonomy (GTDB): domain Bacteria; phylum Deinococcota; class Deinococci; order Deinococcales; family Thermaceae; genus Meiothermus. The sequence continues at coordinate 1,935 of NZ_CALMCQ010000313.1, forward strand.
GGTGCGCCGGGCGCGGCCTACCAGGCGGCGGTGCTTCAGGAGAATGTGCTCCTCAAGAAAACCCTCTCGAGCCGCAAGAAAACTCTGGGCTACCTGCGAGCCCTGTACGTCTTGAGACCCGAGGATCCCCTGTTTCGGGCCCTGCGGGCGCTGTGGGCCGCCGATCCAGTGGGCAGGCCGCTACTGGCTTTGCTGGTGGCCCTGGCGCGGGATCGGGTTCTGCGGGCCACCATCCCGGCCATGGTGGAGGCTGCCCCGGGCGCGGTGGTGAGCCCGGAGTTACTGTCGGCGGCCATTATGGCCCGGTCTCCCCAGATGTCTCCCAATACCTACCGCAGCGCAGGGCAGAACGCCGCCTCGACCTGGACACAGTCGGGCCACTTGCTGGGGAGAAGGCACAAGGTTCGAACGCTGGTCAGGCCAACCCCCGAAGCCGTGGCCCTGGCTATGTATCTGGGTCATACCGAGGGCCGCCGGGGACTGCGACTTTTTACCAGCGACGAGATGAAGATTCTGGATCTGAGCCCACACCAGCTTGACGCCCTGGCCTTCGCGGCCTCGCAGCGGGGCTGGTTAGATTACAAGCGCTTGGGCGAGGTGGCGGAGTTTAATTTCCCTTACTTTGAGCGCGTCCTGGGTGCCTCCTATGCCGGTGATTGAGTGCCTGCTTGAGCGTTACCGCGACCACCTGGCCATACCCTGGGACCCCCGGGCCGCCAGCGCAGAGCGGGTCTGGTTTCTGGTCTACCCCCCAGCCCAGGAGCGACGGCTTTTGGCCTGGCTGCCGGAGTTCGAGACCGCCACCCGCCAGGCGGGCTACAACTGGTGGCTGCTGGACACCAGCACGGCCTTTGCGGAGTGGATGGCCGGCCTGGAGTACCGCCAGGCCTATTTCGCCCAGCCCGATACCCTCGAGCCCGCCCTGGAGGAGTTCGGCGAATGGCTGCTGGCCCGGCTCAAAGCCTCGCTGCCGGCCGCGTCCGGGCCCGGCATAATTGTGCTGGCGGGGGTCGGGTCGCTGTTTGGCTTTCTCAAGGTCTCCTGGCTGGTTGAACGGCTGGCGCCAGAGATACCCCAGCAGGCCCGTCTGCTGGTCTTCTTTCCCGGCACCCACGAGCAGCACCACTACCGGCTGCTGGATGCCCGCGATGGCTGGGATTATCTGGCCGTTCCCATCAAGTGCTGAAGGCTGTTGCCGAGGTGGTCCCTATGCTTAACCGCGAACTCTTTCACCGCGACCCCCTGGACTTCACCCTCCCCAACGACGGGGTGGCCAAGGTGGGCGAGCCCGTCAGTCCGGCCGACTGGGATGTGCTGAAGTTCGAGCTCCAGAGCTTTGTGTGTGAGGGCGAGTATGCCAGGGGACTCTCGCGCATACTGCAAAGCCTCCTGTCCAACCTCAGCCGGCCCACCCAGCCGGCGGTCTGGGTCAGCGGGTTCTACGGCTCGGGCAAGTCGCACTTAGTAAGGGTGCTACAGTTCCTCTGGCGCGACCAGGCCCTGCCCGATGGCTCTACCGCCCGGGGCCTGGTAAGCCTGGGCGAGGAAGTAGTCGAGCAGTTCAAAGAGCTCTCGGTGCGGGGCCGCCAGGCCGGGGGGCTGTGGTCGGCGGCGGGCAGGCTGGGCGGGGGAGCCGGAGACAGTATCCGCTTAGCCCTGCTCCGCATCGTATTTCAGGCCGCGGGGCTGCCGACCGGTTACCCCCAGGCCCGCTTTGTCTTGTGGCTGAAACACGAGGAGATCTACCACCCCCTACAGAGCTACCTGCAGGAACAGGGCAAAACCCTGGAGCGCGAGCTTTCGCACCTTTACGTCTCGCCGGCGCTGGCCGAGGGGCTGATCCGGGCCAGCCCAGGCTTCGCGGCCACGCCCGAGGCGGCCCTGCAGCTGCTGCGGGCCCAGTTCGCCAAAGCCGACGAGATCGGTGAAGAGGAGTTTCTGGCCACGCTGGATCAGGTGCTGGAGCTAAAGTCGAGCCTGCCAGGCCGCCGCCCCCTGACCCTGCTGGTTCTGGACGAGCTGGAACAGTACGTCTCCGACAACACCGAGAAGATGCTCCGGGTGCAGGAGGTAGTGGAGGCCTGCTCGAGCCGGTTCGGTGGCGGGCTGCTGCTGGTGGCTACCGGGCAGTCGGCCCTGCAGGCCACCGCCCAGCTCTCCAAGCTGAAGGACCGCTTCACGGTGCGGGTGGAGCTCTCCTCCAGCGACGTCGAGACGGTGATCCGTCAGGTGGCCCTGCGCAAGCGCCCCGACCGCCTCCCTGACCTCGAGGCGGTGCTCAGCCAGACCAGCGGCGAGATTGACCGCCAGCTGGGAGGAACCACCATCGCCCCCAACGGGGCGGATAAGGCCGTGCTGGCGGCGGACTACCCGCTGCTTCCGGCGCGGCGGCGCTTCTGGGAGCGGATGCTGCGGGCCATTGACCGGGCCGGCACCGCCGGTCAGCTGCGTACCCAGCTGCGCATCGTGCTCGAGGCCGCCCGCGAAGTGGCCCTCCAGCCGGTCGGCACCGTGGTCGGGGGCGACTTCCTCTACACCCAGCTGCGCGAGGACATGCTCAAGACCGGGGTACTCCCGCAGGACGTGGCAGATGGCATCGAGGAGCTGCGCCGCACCCCCGAGGGCGAGCTTTTGTCCCGGCTGGCCCGCCTGATCTTTTTGATCGGCAAGCTGCCCAGCCAGGGGATTGAAGACACCGGGCTGCGGGCCACGGCAGAGGTGCTCAGTGACCTGCTGGTGCGCGACCTGCGGGCCGAGGGCAGCGCCCTGCGTCAGAAGGTGCCCGAGCTGCTCCGGCAGATGGCGGAGGCCGGGGTGGTGATGCGGGTGGGCGCCGAGTACCGCCTGCAGAGCAAGGCCAGCAGCGAGTGGGAGGCCGACTTCCGCAGCCGCCTGCGGGGGGTGGAAAACGACGAGGCCCAGATCGCTTCTGCCCGCCAGGACGAACTGAAAAAGGCCATCTCCCGCAAGATTGGCCCGGTCAAAGTGGTGCACGGAGGCTACCGCGAACCCCGCAAGGTCGAGCTGTTTTTCGGCCTTGACGTGCCCGGCGCCGACTCCGGGGTGGTGCCGCTCTGGGTGCGCGACGGCTGGCAGATCGGCGAGAAGGAGGCACGCGACGGGGCGCGGGAGCTGGGCCTGGAAAGCCCGGTGGTTACCATCTGGATTCGTAGAGAGCGCGCGGACGAGCTGAAACGCCTGATGGCCCAGTACATTGCCGCCACGCAGGTGCTCTCGACCCGGCCCACCCCCGCCGACCGCGACGGGCTGGAGGCCAGGGCGGCCATGGAGTCGCGCGGGCAGCTTTTGCGCCGCGAGCTGGACAGCATTATCGAGGGCCTGCTCGAGCAGGCCCTGGTGCTCCTGGGCGGGGGCAGCGAGGTGGTGGGCTCCGACCTCAAGACGGCGGTGCAAAAAGCCGCCGATACCGCTGTCGAGCGCCTTTTCCCCGAGTTCAAAACCGCCGACGACCCCAGGTGGGAGAAGGTGCTGAGCCGGGCCAAAG
>NZ_CALMCQ010000314.1 GCF_937863175.1 uncultured Meiothermus sp.
GGAAGAGAATTTCACCAAACTCAAAGCCCTGGCCGAACGCCTGGATTTTCCCCTGACCCTCATTTACTGGGACATGGATGAACTTAAGCGCCTCAACGACCAGCACGGCCATGCTGCAGGGGACTGGGCCCTTAAAATCTTAGCCACCGCCCTCCGTAGCGCGATTCGTCAGGACGACCAGGCTTTCCGCATCGGCGGCGATGAGTTTGTGAGCCTGCACCTGGGCCTGGCGCTCTCCGGGACACCGGAGGTCATACAGCGGGTGCGCTCGGAAATCCATGTTACGGTGAGTGCGGGAGCGGTCGAAATTTCGCCACGCATGGACTTGCGGGCCGCCCTCGAGCAAGCCGATGCGGCGATGTATGCCGATAAGCGCCGAAACGGAAAATTATGAAAGCTCGAGCAGTACCCGCACCCCATCGGCTATATATTGCACCGCCAGGGCTGCCAGCAAAATGCCCAGCACACGGGTAATCACATTAATCCCGGTGCGTCCCAGCGAACTCGAGAACTTGAGCGCGGCCCTGAGCGACCAGTAGGTGAGGAACAAAACCATCGCAGCCATTCCCAGCACCAGTACAAACCCCCCAATCCCACTGGGGGCCGTCCCGGCCAGAATCAGAACCCCCGCCAGGGTGCCCGGCCCAGCAATCAGGGGAATGGCCAGGGGGAATACCGAGATGTCGGCCCTGGCTTGCGACTCGGCATGCTCCTCATCGGTCTCGCGCTCGAGCTGGGCGTTGATCATATCCAGGGCAATCTTGAACAAAAGCAACCCCCCCGCCACCTTCAGCGCCTCGAGGCTGATGTCCAGGTAGTGCAAAATTATCCCACCCAACAAAGCAAAAGCCAACACCAGGACTCCGGCTACCAGGGTTGACCTGAGCGCGATGCGTTTTTGCTCTTCGTAACTGCGCGTCCCCACCAGGGCCAGGAATAGCGGAATCAGGCCGATGGGATCAATCAGCACGAACAAGGTCAGGAAGGCCTGGAGGGCGAATTCAACCATTGCGGGTCAACCTTTGTTTGATGGAAGCGAGGTGGGCGAAAGACAGTTGGTGCTGGCGCGATGCGGTTGGCCTGCGGTGTGCAACCGTCTTTTCACCGGCCTCAATTCTCTGACTTTTAGCGCTCAGGTTAGCAGCTCGTCGAACTCTTCTTGTAAGGCTTCGGCATCTTGAACCGTGCGACCCACCACCAGAATCGAGTCTTCACCGGCAATCGTGCCTACGATGTCGTCCCGGCGCAGCCGATCAATCAACAGCGCAATGCCCGAGGCGTGACCCTCTGAAACTTTGATCATCAGGATGTTCTCGCCCCGATCTATATCCCGCACAAAGGTACGAAAGATGCGCCGAAGCTCTTCCATTGCGTCTTCGGTCAGATCCAGCTGGGCCAGGGCATATTTATGTTTCCCCCGTCCCAGAGGAACACGCACCAGACGCATTTCGTTGATATCGCGACTCACGGTGGCCTGGGTCACGTCATGGTTCATTTTGCGCAGCCGATCAACCATTTCGGCCTGGGTGGATATGCTCTCTCGGCTAATGATTTCCTGGATCACTCGATGCCGCTGTTCTTTGCTTGCCATAGAGACTGCTCCCTGAGTTCCGGTTTGTGATTATACAGGGTGTATATGCAGTGCTCCAAGTTGGATACACATACAATAGGGTTGATTCCCACGTTTCCCGCTTAACCCGCCCATGCATGAAGATGCGGGCCGACCAGGGCCAGCCCGCCCCCCTGGTTCCAGAGCCGATCAATCGGCGGGCTCGATAACCTCACGGGGGTACATCTGATCGAGGAATTTGGCCAGGCGATCTTCCGCGACCAGGCTTTCGCCGGTCTGCAGGCGGCGGGTCTGGAGTTCTTTCATGGCCCAGGTCACCGCATTGGGATCGGGTCTCTCGCCCTCGAGGGTGCGCATACGAGGCAGCTCGCTGTTGTCCAGAACGGTGTTTTTGAAGTCGTAGCGCAGAAGCTGCTGGGCGCGCTTTGCGGTCACGACCGTCAGGCGGTACTTGGAGTCGGTCAGGGCTAAAAGGGTGTCAATGCCGGGTTCTGCCATAGGTCTACCTCTGCAACTAGTCTCCGATTGTACATCAGAAGGTGAGAAATGTTTACTTGCCGCTTCCCTGCCCGCCCGCTTCGCGCCGTTTGCGCTCCAATTCGTCGAGTTCGATTTCCAGAGCCGGGTCTACCGAGAGGGCCCGGGCCAGCGCCTCGCCCATGCGGGGCTGCAGTAATCGCTCGGCCTGAATAATGGCGGCAAAATCGGACACCGCCTTGTCGAGCTGGTCGTTTACCAACACGTACTCGAACTGGTCGGCCATGCGGATTTCTTCCTCGGCCCGCTTGAGTCGCTTGTGGATTTTGGCCAGGCTATCGGTTCCACGCACCAGCAGCCGGCGGCGCAGCTCCGAGAGCGAGGGTGGAATGATAAAGACCAGAACGGCTTCCGGCATGGCTTGCTTAACCTGCAATGCCCCTTGCACCTCTATTTCAAGAATAACATCATGCCCTTTGTTCAGGGCTTCTTCCACCGGCTCCCGGGGGGTGCCATAGTAGTCGTCCACGTACTGCGCCCACTCCAGAAAACCCTTTAGAGCAATCTTTTGTTCAAACTCGGCCTTGCTCACAAAGTAGTAGTCCATCCCGTTGCGCTCACCTACCCTGGGGGGGCGGGTGGTCATCGAGATGGAGTAGTACATACGGTGATACTCCAGGAGCCTCCCCCGGATGGTGCCTTTGCCCACCCCCGAAGCCCCAGTCATGACAAATAGATTCCCACGCGGCATAACTGGGGCATCGTATCAGAGCCGATGGCTAAGTGCTACCCGCCCTTCATATAACGAATTCGAGTTCACTTACACTTGAGATTTTTGCATTAAGGTTTAGACTGACTCCTGGCATCGTGCAAGCGTTTTCATGCAGGAGTTTGAATGACACCAGAGTGGGTTAAGGACGCAGTTTTTTATCAGATATTTCCGGATCGTTTTCGTATAGGAGAAGGCCCCCCAGCCAACCCGGCTCCGGTGCACAGTGGATTTGAAGCCTGGGATGCCAAGCCCACCCTGCGCGGTTTTAAGGGGGGCAACCTGTGGGGCGTGATCGAGAAGCTGGATTACATCCAGGAACAGGGCTTTAACGCGCTCTACTTATGCCCAATTTTTAGCTCGACTGCCAACCACCGTTACCATACCAGCGATTACTTCCAGGTAGACCCGGTGTTGGGAGGCAACACGGCGTTGCACCGTCTGGTTGAAGAGGCCCACCAGCGCGATATACGCGTAGTACTGGACGGCGTGTTCAACCACTGCGGGCGGGCCCACTTTGCTTTTCAGCACTTGTTGGAAAACGAGGCCGCATCACCCTACCGGGACTGGTTCCACGTCTACAGGTTTCCCCTCAATGCCTACTCCAAACACGCCAACTACGCAGCCTGGTGGAACAACCCCGAGTTGCCCAAGTTCAATACTGCCAACCCCGAGTGCCGCGAATACCTGTTATCGGTGGCAGAATACTGGTTCAAGTACGGCATAGATGGCTGGCGACTGGATGTGCCCAACGAGATTGACGATGACAACTTCTGGCGTGAGTTCCGCCGCCGGGTCAAGGCCCAAAACCCCCAAGCCTATATTGTGGGCGAAATCTGGGACGATGCCAGCCGCTGGCTGCAAGGCGACCAGTTTGATGCGGTGATGAATTACCCGCTTGGGCGCGCCATTTTGGGGCTGGTGGGGGGCGATACCCTCGACAAAGACCTGGCCGCCAGAAGCGGCCTGGGGCGGCTGGAAAGTCTGGGGGCCATGGCCTGCAACAACCGGCTCGAGGACTTGTTTGGTCGCTACGACTGGGAAGCCGTGACTTCACAAATGAACATCATGACCTCGCACGACACCCCCCGCATTTTTAGCATCCTGCGGGGCAGTATAGAGCGGGTGCAACTGGCATTTGCCATGCTCTTCACCCTGCCAGGGGTGCCGACGGTCTACTACGGCGACGAGGTGGGTATGGCTGGGGGCCACGACCCCGATAACCGCCGGGGGATGCTTTGGGACGAAGCGCTGTGGCAAAAGCCCCTGATGCGGACCCTCCAGCAGATGTCATCCCTGCGGCAGTCGCTGCCGGTGTTGCGCTATGGCCGGTATCACTACCTGTATGGTCAGGATGGCCACCTGGCCTTTGCCCGCACCCACGGACAGTGCAGCGTGGTCGTGACCATCAATGCCTCCCCCGAATCCTGGCGAATTGATATCCCGCTTCATGGAGTCTGGCCCCGAGGCGAGCAGGCCGTAGATTTGCTCTCGGGTAAGGCGGGCAGGTGCGTGGGAGGCTATCTCGAGGACGGCATTCTGGAGCCGTTTTCCCTGGCCGTCTGGCAGACACAAGAGCAGGATTGAAGGCCCCAGAGGCTGATCGGAGAGTGGCGGGTTGCAAACACTCAACCTTCGAGGACTCCTGGCCCACTGGCCCCCCGAGCAGGCGGATTTCAGAGCGGTCCATACTGCCAGCAAAACATAATCCCTGTGCGACGTCTTGGTTCAGGCAACAGCCTCCTTCTTTCTGAAGACCGCTCTTAATCTTCCCGCGCCGGCCTTGATGTAAAACGGCCCGCCCTTACTGCCAGTCCAGGTCTCGAGGCTGTTTCTGTTCAGGGCAGAAGGGGCTCTGATCGATCTACTACTTATAGTGGTAATTTATAAATATACCCCCATATATTTGGACTCGAGGCTTGATTTTATCTGGATACCTGCAGTATTCTGTTTTTATCCGAACCGATGGGTTTACAAAACCTCTTGTCAAAATTGCACAACAGGTAGTAGCATCTAACGTGGAACCCCCTATATCTTGTGCCACTACGGTGGCCGGGGATATCTGACTCAAATTGGAGGACACCATGAATCGCTTCACGACCACACTTTTTGATGACCACGCCCAGGCGATCGCCAGGCGTCAATACCTGCAACCCGGCGACGGGGACGTGTTTGGAATGTTTCGTCGTGTGGCGTCCTGGGTGGCCTCGCCAGAAAAGTCCGAGCAGGAGAAACAATACTGGAGTGAGCAGTTCTATCAGTTGATGGCTTCCAGACGCTTTTGTCCTGGTGGGCGGGTGTTGGCGGGTGCGGGTACCCAGCACGGTAACGTGCTCAACTGCTTTGTGCAGGGTGCAACCGATAGCGACCCCAGCAGCTTCGATGGGGTGCTGGAGGTGGCGACCAAACTGGCGCTGGTCACTAAAGTAGGCGGCGGCAACGGGGTCAACCTCGACCCCTACGTCTCGCGCAAAAATGCTGGCCTACGCGGAACGGTGCGGGGCTTCGCCTATATTGCCGCCGACCATGCCGATGTTGAAGACTTCATTAAGGGAATGATGCGTCCGCCCATCAACCCCGACGGCGACAAGGAAAACATCACTGTGCGCAACTGGACGCGGGTCGTCTACGGCCTTCTGAAGCCCGAACTGGCCGCGCTGGCCCGGCGCAACGGGGTCATGACCGTGCGGGATAAGCCCAGCGATGTGCTGATCGTGCCCGACGATATGCGCGGCATCATCGAGGCCGCCAGGGCCGCCCTGAGTCTGGTCGCGAAGGGCCAGGAACCCCACGTAGACTTCAGCAGCCTGCGCCCCGAGGGGGCCGAAATTAAGGGCAGCGGAGGCACCAGCAGCGGCCCGGTGAGTTTCCTGATGGAAATTTTTGACAACTTCCTCGAGTGGGCCAACCTCGGGGCCGAAAAAGCGGGCCCCGTGGCAACTCTTCGCTATGTCTACGCACCGGTGCTGCGGGTGGTGCGTCAGGGTGGAACCCGCCGGGGGGCCGGGATGGCCACCATCGCCATTGACCACTCCGATCTGCTGGATTTCCTGACTGCCAAAGACCTGGATCGCGAGGCCAGCGAGGGAGACATTTCCACCTTCAACATCTCGGTTCTGGTGACCGAATCCTTCTGGAAAGTACTACTGGACGATGGTCTGTGGGCTGTCGAGCCTTCGGAGGTGCCGGGGAAGTACTATCCTTACCCGGTACAGGGTCACTACATCGGAGCGCTGCCCGACCTGCCCGAACGCGCCCAGGATGGAGCCCGCCCCATACCGGTTTATGCAGGTAAAGTGCCCGCCCGCTGGCTCTGGCACGAGATTGCCTGGCACGCCTGGGCCACCGGAGAGCCGGGTCTAATCTTCGTGGATCGCATTAACGACTTTTCGGCCCTCAAAGACCTGGGCCCGCGTTATGCCATTCGCTCTACCAATCCTTGCGGCGAAATCCCCCTTACGGTGGGTGAACCCTGCGACCTGGGCGCCATCAATCTGGCAGCCTACGTGGAAAGCGGTGAGTTTAACTACTACGCCTTCCGCCAGGATGTGCGAACCGCCATTCGCTTTTTGGACAACGTTTTGGACGTGAATGTGTTTGCCCTGGAAGACAACCGCACCGCCTCGCAAACCCTGCGCCGCCTGGGTCTGGGGGTGATGGGCCTGGCCGATATGCTCATCAAGATGGGCCTGCCCTACTCGTCGGAAGCGGGCCGCCAGGTGGTGGCGCAGGTGATGAACGTGATGCGCGAGGAGGCGGTGGCCGAATCGGAGAACCTGGGGCGGGAGCGGGGGGTCTTCGAGGTCTACCAGAAGAACCAGGCTGCCTTTACGAAACTGGGCATCCGTCCCCGCCGCAACGTGGCGGTGTTGACCGTGGCCCCCACCGGCACCACCAGCATGTTGATGGGCGTTTCCAGCGGCATCGAACCAGTGTTCTCGCCCTTCATGTGGCGGCGCATCGGTGGGCAGTACAAGGCCCTGTTACACCCTTTGTTTGTGGAGATGATGGAGCAGTTTCCAGCAAATGGGCCATTCGCGACTGCCCCCACCCCCCAGTCCCTCTCTTCCGAGGGGGAGGGAGGGCTCGAGGTGCGGCCCGTCTGGAACTGGGACGCGATTATCGAAGCCATTCAGGCCAACCACGGCACCGTGAAGGGCCTCGAGGGCATTCCCAGCGCCATTGGCAACGTATTTGAAGGGGCCCACGACGTGCCGCCGCTGGATCACGTGCGGATGCAAGGGGTGGTGCAGACCGCCTTCGACGCCGAGGGCTACGCGGCCAACTCGCTCTCCAAGACCATCAACCTGCCCAACCAGGCCACCGTGGCCGATGTGGAGGCGGCCTACACCGAGGCCTATCTGACCGGCTGCAAGGGCATCACGGTCTACCGCGATGGCAGCCGCGAGTATCAGGTGTTGTCGGTGAGCAAGGAAGAGAAAAAAGACGACGCCGAAGGCCAAAAGCCAAAGGCCGAGGGCAAGAGCGAGGAGACCGTGGCAGTGCAGCCCGCGCTGCTGGAGGTTCCTTCCAGCGCCCAACCCGCTAGCCCCGTCTTCGAGCGCACGGGCCGCCTGGTGGGCTACACCGACATGGTCAAGCTGACCAACAGCGACGGCACCCGGCGGGGCTTTCTGGTGACGGTGAACATGCAGGGCGAGCACCCGGTGGAGGTGATCCTGACCTCGGGCAAGGCCGGCGACGAGGCCAACGCCGACAGCGAGGCCCTGGGCCGCATCATCTCCAAGGCCCTGCAATACGGGGTGCCGGTGGCCGAGATGGTCAAAACCCTGCGCGGCATCAACGGCGGCCTGTATGGCAGCTACCAGGGCCGCTTCGTGACCAGCAAGGCCGACCTGATTGCAGTTGCGCTGGAAACCACCAGCAAAATCCAGATCGCCGAAGGCGAACGCAAAGCCGCCCAGATGCCCCCGGACGAGGGCATGGTACCCCAGGCCATGCAGCGGGCCATGACCGCACCCATCCAGAACATCCAGCCTCTGAAAGGCAAAACGGGACTCGGCAGGTGCCCCGAGTGCGGCGACGAAAACCTGGTGCGCGAGGAAGGGTGTACCAAGTGCTATAGCTGTGGTTATAGCAAGTGTGGGTAGGTAACACTAAGCGGAATCATCCGCACCGTAAACACACGTTACCAACAAAAAAGGCCTGAACGCAGTGAACTTACCCCGAATTGAGTCAGTAGCGGTTAAGCCTCCAGAATAGGAGGCAG
>NZ_CALMCQ010000315.1 GCF_937863175.1 uncultured Meiothermus sp.
TTCCTCTTGCGCGACAAGACGGTTTCTTTGACCACGGTTAAAGGGCATCTGCGCGTAGACCTTCGTTTGTCCAACTACCACCTCCAAAAGCTGCAAGGCGCTCGGCTCACCAGCGCCACTTTGGTGGACTCGAAAGGCAAGATGTGGCTGCACGTACAGGTCAAGCGGGATGTTCCCCCTACGGCTGAACCCCAAGAGGTCATTGGCGTTGACTTGGGGAGAACCGATATAGCCGTTACCTCCACCGGTAAAAGCTGGTCGGGCAAGGCGGTGACAAAAGTTCGTGACCGTTTTGCTAAAACCCGTCAGATGGTGCAGAAGAACTGCTCGAAAGGCACACGCAGTACCCGCCGCCGTGCGGGTCAACTGCTGCAACGGCTGTCGGGCAAAGAGCAACGTTTTCAGAAGCATGTGAACCATGTGGTCAGCAAGGCTATCGTCTCGGAGGCTCAAGTTTTGAGTGCGGCTATCGCGCTGGAGGACTTGACGGGCATCCGAGAGCGAACCAATACCCAGCCCCGTTCCAGCACCGAACGCCGCCGTAGCAACAGTTGGGCATTCCACCAACTGCGCGGTTTTGTGGAGTACAAGGCGGCTTTGGCTGGGGTGCAAGTCATCCCCATCAACCCCGCCTACACTTCGCAGACCTGCCACTGCTGCAAGCATATCGGTAAGCGGCAGGGCAAGCGCTTTGAGTGTGGGAACTGTGGGCATGTGGGGGATGCTGACCATAATGGCGCTCAGGTGATTCGCCTGGTGGGGCTGACCGTAACGCGGCCTCGTGGCTCGGGAGTGCTGTCTTGCGCTTTCAGGGCTTCCGAAAGCCCCTGACTTCTAGTCAGGGGAACCGTTACACCTGGGAAGGTAGTTCAACCCTGTTAAGCGCGTATAAAGTCCTATCGTAGCCGCCACAGGCTGGATCGTCGGGCCAGTGTTGCGTTTCAGTGAGGGAATGGGCAGCCTCCGCTTATGGCCTGCCATCCCACCCGCTGCGTCTGTGGCCACGCCGCACATTGCCCCGAAGTCTAGGACTCGCGCCGGAAGCCTGGGATTTAGGGTTTACGGCTCGGTGGGCTTTACAGAGCCTTAATGGGCCAGCGCTAGCCTCAGCTCGAGCCCTCGGTCAGAGCGGCTCAGGAAGGCAGCCCATGCAACCCGGTTCTATCCACCTCGGCCCCCTGTCCATAAGCTGGCACGGCATCTTGATCGTGCTGGCGATTTTTGTCGGCATCGAGATCGCCAAACGCCTGCTGCGGCGCTGGGGCCACGACCCGGCAGGCTTCGAGCAGGCGGTGTTCTGGGCGGTGGTGTGGGGGGCGGTGGGGGCGCGGGCGCTCTACTTGATCACCAGCCCCCAAGCCTTCATCATCAACCCTCTGAGCGTGTTTGAGGTCTGGCGCGGGGGGCTCTCCTTCCACGGCGGCATGATCGGTGGGCTGCTGGCCTTCTGGTACTTCCACAGGCGCTACGGCCTGCCCTTGTACCCTTACCTCGAGGCCGCCCTTCCGGGGGTGGCGCTGGGCATCATCGGCGGGCGCATCGGCAATTTCCTCAGCGCCTGGGACAGCGCCGGGCGGCTCACCACCCTGCCCATCGGCTACACCTTCCCGCCGGGCTCGGGTTTCCCCGGCATCTGCACCAGCACCCTCGACCTGGCTTACGGGGGCTGTGCGGGCGCGGTGGTGATGGGGCCGGTGCACCTGACTCAGCTCTATGGGGCGGCCATCGGGCTGGTGCTGCTGGGGGTGCTGTGGCTCTGGCTGCGCCCTGGGCGGCCCTACGGCTACGCCCTCTGGCAGTTTGTGCTCTGGTACAGCCTGTTGCGCTCGGTCTTTGAAGAGCCCTTCCGGCTCAACCCCCTGTGGCTGCCGGCGTATCGGAACGACCAACTAGGGGTCGGCCTGTTCACCGCCACCCAGATCCTCTCGGCGTTCCTGGTCGCCCTCGCGCTGTACATGCTCTGGCGGCTGGGGAGGAAGCCTAGAGAGGGGGTACGTCCCGGCCCGGCATCGCTCAAAGCCCATCCCCGCTAGGCCGCCTACCGTCTGCGCCAGGAGTCCAGCAACAGATACCCGGCGAGCCCCAGCGCCCCTACGAGCCCAGGGCCGAACACCCAGCCCGCCCATCGTTCCCACCCCGGCGGGTGGTAGACCAGCATCAGGCCGGAAAGGGCCAGGATCAGGGCGACGGTCAGGGCCGAGAGCCGCAGGCTGCCCGCGATGCCCCGCAACTCCCGCAGGAACTCCGGGTCGGGGCGCATCCTCAGCTCGAGTTCCCCCCGCTCGGCCCGGCCCAGCAGGCGGCGCAGCCCCGGCGGGACTTCTTCCAGCAGGCTCAGCACGTCCAAAACCCCCTCCCGCAGGCGGCCCTGGACTCGTGCAGGCCGGAAGCGTCGGAGAAAGATGCGCTGAAACAGTGGTCTGACCAGCGGGGCCAGGTGAAAATCGGGGTCGAGCCTTACCCCCACCCCTTCGGCCATCATTAGGGTCTTGGCCAGGATCGAGAGGTGGGCGGGCAGGCGCAGTCGGTAGGCCCGCACAAGACCGAGAAAGCGGCTCAGGATGTCCCCCACCGCCATCTCCCCGATGGGGAGTTCGATGTACTCGTACAGCAACCGCTGGAGGTCGTGA
>NZ_CALMCQ010000316.1 GCF_937863175.1 uncultured Meiothermus sp.
ACGACCTCTCCTCACGGTCCTCTGGCCTGCGATCCACTCCAGAAGCATCGCCCTGCGCCTACCAAGCCTGGGTTCAGGCCGGTTCTGGTTGTGTAGAGCCCCCCAAGGCTCGGGGTGAAGCACTGCTCTAGAATCCTCTGACATATTTCGAGTATCCTTAGGCCCGTGAACCTCGACTCCCCCCGCATCCTGGTGCTCAACGCCGGGTACGAGCCGTTGGGCCTGGCCAGCGTCAAGCGCGCCGTTATCCTGGTCATGAACGGAACTGCCGAGGTGGTCGAGGAAAGCGGCGAATACCTACGAACTCCCAGCACCCCCTACCCCGTCCCCAGCATCATCCGCCTTAAACGTCTTGTCCGCCGCCCTCCGGGGCGGCTTGCCCTTAACCGCCGCAATATCCTGCGCCGTGACGCCTACACCTGCCAGTACTGTGGCAGGCGGGGGGGCGACCTCACGGTGGATCATGTCTTCCCCAAAAGCCGGGGGGGGCGCAGCATCTGGGAGAACCTGGTCGCAGCCTGCCGTCCCTGCAACCTTAAGAAGAAAAACCGCACCCCCGAGGAAGCCGGGATGCGTCTGGCCCGTCGCCCGATTCCCCCGCGCCACAGCCTTTTGCTGGTGGCCGACCTACCCAGCCTGCCCGAAACCTGGCGAATGTATCTGCCAGAGCTTGACCATCACCGTTAGTCCAACCCCTGCTTGACCCAGCCCACCGCGCCGCTTTCGAGCCTGCTTTGATCCCCTGCGGATGCGTGGTCGAGCTGGGCAGGATGGCCTGCACGATGCCCTTGGTCGGCCTCCCGGTACGCTGATCCGCCGTGAGTACCATGGCGACGTTTGAGCCAGTGTTGATGCTGGACGGTAGTTGGGGTTCATGGTTACTGCTGCTTGCTCCAGCAGAACATTTCCTCAGGCTCGGCATACCCGCTCGCGGGATTTGTTTGGGCTGGTACGCACGGTGCGACGCTTTGTGGGAGGAGTGCTGCGGAAGCACAGAGTTATGTACCGAACCACTTAGCGCTGTGGGCAAGTCTAATCCGCCGCTACGCCCACCTTCTGGTGGATCTCGGGAATGCGAGCCAGGAAGGCCCCGGTGGGACTGCTGGTTTGGGCCACCTCTTCGGGGGTGCCCTCGGCTACAATCTGGCCGCCCCTGGCCCCGCCTTCGGGCCCCAGGTCAATTACCCAGTCGGCAGTCTTGACCACGTCCATGTTGTGCTCAATTACCACCACGGTGTTGCCGCCCTCTACCAGCCGGTGCAGAACGTGCAGTAGCTTGGCGGTGTCTTCAAAATGCAGGCCGGTGGTGGGCTCATCCAGGATGTAGAGGGTGCGTCCGGTCGAGCGGCGGCCCAGTTCGGTAGAGAGTTTGATGCGCTGGGCCTCGCCGCCCGAGAGAGTGGGAGAGGGCTGGCCCAGTTTCATATACCCCAGGCCCACGTCCACCATCAGTTGCAGCTTGCGGGCAATGGTGGGGATGTTTTCAAAGAAGCCCAGGGCCTCCTCTACCGTCATATCCAGCACGTCGGCAATGTTCCTGGCGCGTAGCTTTACCTCGAGGGTCTCCTTGTTGTAACGCTTGCCCTTGCAAACCTCGCACTGCACGTAGAGGTCAGGCAGAAAGAGCATCTCGATCTTCTTGGTGCCATCGCCGCTACAGGCCTCGCAACGCCCGCCCTTGACGTTGAAGCTGAAGCGTCCGGCCTCGTAGCCGCGCTTGCGGGCCTCGGGGGTCTTGGAGAACAGGTCGCGGATTTCGTCAAAGATGCCAGTGTAGGTCGCGGGGTTGGAGCGCGGGGTACGCCCGATGGGCGACTGATCAATCTCGATCACCTTGTCGAGGTGTTCGATGCCTTCCATTCCGGAGAACTTGCCGGGAATGGCCTTGGCCCGCATCAGATCACGGGCCAGCGCCGAGTAGAGAATGTCGTGGACCAGGGTAGACTTGCCCGACCCCGATGGCCCGGTGATGGTCACAAACTTACCCAGGGGGATTTTCAGGTTGACGTTTTTGAGGTTGTGCTCGCGGG
>NZ_CALMCQ010000317.1 GCF_937863175.1 uncultured Meiothermus sp.
CCGCCGGTGCCGTCAAGGGCTGATTTTCTAAATGCGAGGCCAATAGTCGAAAGCAAAGTTCTACCTCAAGCGTTGAACGCTAAGTGCCGATAGCGATACGACAGCATATCCTTTGACCCTAAGGATCTTCTGGTTAGGAATTTGCAGACGCTGAGAGGCTCGCAACGGAATTGCGCCGAAGCAAACCCCAAAAATGCAGCTCATAGAAACCATCACCGAAATTTCTATTGTGGGCGCACTTAGACTCTGGATATTTTTTCCCTGTGATTTTAAACATGAGACTTCCGACAGCGTACAGGCATTTTTACGACTGCGCACGCGAAGACTGCTCTTTTGAAGTACAGTTCGGGTAGATTGGATTGTAGATTGGCCGCCGACTTATGAAGCGTGTTCTGCTACTGCCCTGTGATACCAGGCCCGTGACCCTCGAGTTTCCCCACCTGCTGGCCAGGGTAGCGGGGCTGGAAATGCGCTCGCCCTCGCTGGAAATTTTGAACCAACTGAACGAGCCGGGGAATACGGCTGCGATCGCGGAGTGGCTGCGACGCGAGGCACCCGCTGCGGATGCGGCCATCGTGACCTTGGAAACCCTCTGCCTGGGCGGGATGATTCCGGCCCGGAGAGTCTCGGACAGCCTGGAAGAGGTCTTGCAGCGGCTCGAGGTGCTGCGCGAAATCAAGCACAAGAACCCCGGCCTGCGCATTCTGGCCTATGGGGTGGTAGTGCGGGTAGCCCACGAAAACGACCCACTGGAGGAAAAACCCTACTACGGCGAATGGGGTGCGGGGCTACGCAAGGTCTCGGAGTGGACGGATCGCCTCGAGCGCCGCCTGGCCGCAGGACAGGAGGTAGGCGATGCCCAGATGGAACTGGATCGGGCCCGGCTGCACCTGCCTAAAGGGGTTTTGCAGGACTGGCTGGAGACCCGCGAGCGCAACCATACCCTGCATTTGGCAGCGATAGATTTGCTCAACGAGGGTGTTCTGGAACACCTTTGTCTCACCCTCGACGACACCACGCCCTATGGTCTGGCCGCCAGAGATCGCCGAAAACTCGAGGCCCGTATAGATGAGCTGGGTTTGTGGGGCGAGGCCGACATCTACCCCGGAGCCGATGAGGTGGCCCTGGTACTGCTGGCGCGGGCTCTGGTAAATCATGCGGGGCGCAAGACCCGGGTGCTGGTGCGCTACCCTTCGGTGCTGGCCGAGCAAACCGAGATGCTCTACGAAGACCGCCCACTGGGGGAGCTGGTTAAGGCGCATTTACGGGCTGCAGGGTGCCTCCCGGTGCAAACCCCCGAAGATGCCGATCTGTTTCTGGCCGTGAACGCGCCCGCAACCCGGCAAGCCCAACGCCAGCCCAACTTTGAAACGGTGGACACCGCTGCCCGCCACCTGCCCGAACTGATAGACCGCCTGGTGGGCGATCAGGCCGCAGGCCGGATGGTGACGGTGGCCGATGTGGCCTATGCCAACGGCGCGGAGAACCGTTTTGTGCAGTTGCTGCTGCAGTCGGTTAACCTGCCGGGGCTGGCCGGCTTCGCGGCCTGGAACACCGCTGGCAATAGCCTGGGAAGCGCCATTGCAGCCGGGGTGTGCGCACTATATGGCGACGACCCGGTTTCGCTGGCCGAGGCCAACTTTGCCCGACTGGTAGACGACTGGCTCTACCAGAGCCGGGTACGCGCAGAGGTGCACGACAGACTGACCGAAGAAATTGGCAAGCCGCCCAGCCCCTTCGATCTGGGCGACCATAAATGGGGGGCCGAACTCGCCATAGATCAGCGCCTCACACCACTGGCCTACGGACTCTGGCAGCAGTTTTTCGCCCCCAGCCTGCCAGGGGTCAGGCTGGAATGGAGCCGCCCCAGACTGGCCTGGCCACGCTTGTTTACGGGGGTGTTTCCGTTGCACCTGGTAAGGGAGGAAGAGTGATTGCAGCGCCGAATGGGATAAAACACATTGCTCAGTACCCTCGGTGTGGGGGGCCTACCGCCCTTGACTCGGGAGGGCGGAGGGTTTCTGAGAAACGCGATGAGGTGGGATGATGCAGGATATCGAGCGCCTAAAGACCCGCCTGCAAGAGCTTTCTGCCTGGAAAGACCTTGAAGTGCTGCCGCTCTCGGGTGAATTCAAGGCTCCAGATAGCCCCTGGACACCCATCCAGGGTGGTGATTCCTGGCCGAGCCGAAGTTTTCCAGCGCAGTTTATTTTCGAAGCTTCGGTACCTGCGGCCTGGGCTGGAAAACCGATCTGGGTACGCCTCAACCCTGGCGGGGAGGGCTTGCTTTTGCTCGAAGAAAGGGCTATTGGGGGCCTTAACGCCTATCACCGTGAATACCCCCTGCTTTCATCGGCGCGGGGGGACGAGGTTCTGGTGCTGGAAGTGCAGGTCGTGCCCAAAGGCTTGTTTGGAGCCCCTGTGATGCAGCCCAAACTGGAGGAAGCCGCCCTCTTTGTTCCCGACACCCAGGTTCGTGAACTCTGCACCGACCTGGGCTGCCTGCTGGATGCGCTGCCCCAGATCCAGCCCGACCTGGCCCAACTCCTGCTGGATGCGCTGAGCGAAAGCTTTGCTTGCATCGAGCTGCCACGCAGCCCGGCGCGGGAGTATCTGAACCAGCTCGAGCGCTCCGACTGGGCCAGGATGACCGCCCAGCTCTGGGAGGAGTGGAGGTTTGAGGGGCCAGGCATCCCCCTGAGGGCCGAACACCGCCGCAGTCTGGAAACCGCCCGCGACTTTCTCCATCAAGCCCTGGAAGGCATTCGGCAGCGCTACCCGGTCTCGGGCAGGTTGCTGCTCTCGGGCCATGCCCATACTGACCTGGCCTGGCTGTGGCCCATCGCAGAGACCCGGCACAAGATTCGCCGTACCTTTGCCACCGTCTTACACCTGATGGAGCGCTACCCCGAGCTCTACTTCAACCAGTCCAGCGCCCAGGCTTACGCCTGGCTCGAGGCCGACGACCCGGCCCTCTTTGCCCAGGTCAAACAGCGTGTGCAGGAGGGCCGCTGGGAGCTGGTGGGGGGGATGTGGGTCGAGCCCGATGGCAACCTGCTCTCGGGGGAGTCCTGGGCACGGCAGCTACTCTATGGGCAGCGCTACTTTCAAGAGAAGTTTGGCCAGTGGGCTCGAGTAGCCTGGCTGCCCGACACCTTTGGGTTTGCTGCCAACCTGCCCCAGCTCTTCCAGCAGGCAGGTTTGCCGTACTTTTTCACCACCAAGCTGAACTGGAACGAGACCAATCCCTTTCCCCACGACCTGTGGCAGTGGGAAGGACTGGACGGCTCGAGGGTGCTGGCCCACAGTTTTCGTAACCCCAACGAGGGCTACAACGGGCGGCTCCAGGCTCTCGACCTGACCGCTACCTGGCAAAACTTCCGGGGCAAGCGATACCACGAGACCTCGTTGCTCACCTTTGGCTACGGCAATGGCGGGGGTGGTCCCACCGCCGAGATGCTTGAGCGCTACGCCCGCTACAAAGCAGTCCCAGGTCTGCCCCAGATAAAGCTGGGACGGGTGGATGCATTCTTCGAAGACCTCCATCGCTCCGGGCCAGAAGCTGAACGCCGGTTCAGCCAGTCCCCGACCCCCGACCCCCGACCCTCGAGGCCCAGCTTGCCGCTCTGGGTGGGCGAGCTCTACCTCGAGTTGCACCGCGCCACCTATACCACCCAGGCTGAACTCAAGCGCCTCCACCAGCGCCTCGAGCAAACCCTGCGGGAAGCCGAGATGGCCTGGGTGCTGGCTTCGCTCCGGCCCCTCGACCCCCGCCTGAGCCTCGACGAACCCACCTATCCGGCCCGCGACCTCGAGAGCTTCTGGAAGGTCTTGTTGCTGCACCAGTTTCACGACATCCTCCCCGGCTCGGGTATCCACACGGTTCCCGGCGAAGCGATTGAACACCTTCGGGCTGCGCTGATTCAAACCGAGGAAGTGCGACAGGAAGCCCTGGGACTGCTTTCCGCCGAGGTGCGCAAAGTGCACCCCGAGGCCGTGGCCCATCTGGTGGTATGGAACCTCGGCGCTTCACCACGCCCCCTGCAGCTCAGGATTGAGCGCCCCACCGAGCAGTTTTTCCGCCTGCTCACGGCCACTGGCGACGAGATACCCTACCAGGAATCAGGCCCTGATATTCTGGTTGCTTCCGACCAGATTGTGCCAGCGCTGGGCTACCTGGCTCTGGCCATCGTGGGCCACCTGGATACCCGCCGAACCCCTGCGGTGCGGGTTAATGGCCTCGAGCGCGTCCTGGAAAACCAGCACCTGCGCCTGGAAGTAGCCCCCGATGGTACATTTGCCCGCCTCTACGACAAAGACCACCGACGCGAGGTGCTGGCCGGGCGCGGCAACCAGGTCTGGGCCTATACCGACGTGCCGCGCCACTGGGAAGCCTGGGATCTGGACGCCTCGTATGCCCAGGAAGGCCGTGAAATCCCCGCCCGCCAGGTCAAACTGATCGAGGGCGGCCCCATGCGGGCGGGCATCTGGGTGGAGCGCAAAATTGGGGCTTCAAGTCTGGAACAGACCTACTGGCTGTGGGGCGGTTCGCGCCGCCTGGAGATCGAGACCACCGTCCACTGGCAGGAGCGCCGTACCCTGCTGAGGGCCTTGTTCCCGCTCGAGGTGCGTGTGCAGGAAGTCTGGTTCGATACCGCTTTTGGGGCGCTTGCACGGCCCACCCACGCCAATACCTCCTGGGATGCTGCCCGCTTCGAGGCTCCCGCCTTGCGCTGGGCCGACCTGAGCGAGGCCGGCTATGGGGTGAGCCTGCTGGGTGGTTCCAGGCATGGCTACAGTGCTCGAGGGAACGTGCTGGGCCTGTCGCTGCTACGGGGGGCGCTCTGGCCTGATCCCCTGGCCGATGTCGGTGAGCACCGTTTTACCTATGCCCTCTATCCTCACCGGGGTGACTGGCGTGAAGGTACGGTGGCCGAGGCTGAAGACTTTGCTGCGCCCTTGCTGCCCCTGGCCTTGCCGATTCATGCGGGGGGCCAGCCCTCCAGTCGCCAGTTTTTGCGATGGACGCCCTCCAGCTTGCGGGTCGCTGCCTTCAAGCGGGCCGAAGAAGGCCCTGGCTACGTTTTGCGGCTTTACGAGGCCCATGGCGGGCGTGGCGAGGTTGAACTCGATCTCACCCCCCTGGGCATTCGCAAGGTGAGCCGGGTGAACCTGTTGGAAGACCCCAACGAAGCCCTCGTGCTACACAATGGCCGCCTGACCCTGACCTACACCCCCTATCAGGTCATCAGCCTGAAACTGGAGCCATAGGATGACTCGACTGGTGGGAACCCTCGTGACCCCCGATCTGACCTGCCTGGGTCAGGTGGAGTTCGGTGAACGCATTACCAGAATTACGCCTCTAAGCCCCACCGAGCCGATGCCCGGGCGCTACATCCTGCCGGGGTTTGTGGATCTGCATGTCCATGGAGGGGGAGGGGCCGACGGTATGGATGGGGAGGCGGCTGTGCGGCAGATGGCCCGGTTTCATGCCCAGCATGGAACCACTGCCCTACTCGCAACCACCATCACCGCACCCCTGGCCGAAATTGAAGCAGCTTTACGAGGCATCGCCAGGGTGGTGCAACACCCAGGGCCAGGGGAAGCGCGGGTGCTGGGGGTACATCTGGAAGGCCCCTTCATCAGCCCACAAAAACTGGGTGCGCAACCTCCCTACGCGATTCTTCCAGACCTCGAGGTCATGCGCCATTTGCTACACCTGGCCCCCATCCGGGTGGTTACGCTGGCCCCCGAGCTGCCGGGGGTGCTGGAACTGATTGCGTTTCTCAAAAGCCGGGGTGTGCGGGTTCAGCAAGGCCATACCGCAGCCACCTATGTCCAGTCCAGGGAGGGATTTGAGGCCGGGGCGCAGGGTTTTACCCATTTCTTCAATGCCATGACGCCTCTGAACCACCGCGAACCGGGGGTGGTGGGGTTGGGCCTGGAGCGCTCTGAATGGGCCGAAGTGATCCCCGATGGGCTGCACCTCCATCCGGCGGCTATGCGTACTGTCTGGAAAACCATTCCCTGCACCTATGCGGTAACAGATGCGGCAGCGGCAGCCGGGATGCCCGAGGGGGGGTATCATCTGGGGCGGCACAGGGTTTATAAGAAAGGCGAGGGGGTATTCCTGGCCGATGGAACCCTGGCCGGGAGCGCCCTGACGATGGACAAAGCCGCCCAGAACCTGAGCCGCTGGGGTTATGCCTTGCACGACATCCTGCAGATGACCTCGAGCTTTGCCGCGCAGTACATCGGCCTAGAGTCTGGTCTGGAGGTCGGGAGGCCTGCCGATCTGGTGGTGCTGGGCCAGCACTTTGAACTCGAGGAAGTTTATCTTGGAGGCCAAAAGGTCGGGGGACCAGCATGAAGGCAGCCGAAACCAGGATGTTCAAGGAGGCCCACCAGGCACCCGCCGTGGTGGAGCGAGTCCTCAAGGAAAACCGCAGCGAGATGGAACTGCTGGGTACGTTTTTGCGGCGCAATACCCCACCCTTTGTCCTGACCGTGGCCCGGGGTAGTTCCGACCATGCCGCCCTCTTTGGCAAATACCTGATTGAGAGCCTGTTGGGGTTGGTTTGCTCCTCGGCCATTCCCTCCATCCACACCGTGTATGGCCGCCACCTGTCGCTGGGCAAAGCCTTGGTGATTGCGGTTTCACAATCGGGTGAAAGCCCCGACCTGATCGAGGTGACCCGCCAGGCCCGGCGCGACGGGGCCCTGACCCTGGCCCTGGTCAACAAAGAAAACTCGCCCCTGGCCCAGACTGCCGAGGTAATGCTGCCCCTCTGGGCGGGGGCCGAAGAAGCAGTGGCAGCCACCAAAAGCTATCTGGCCACCCTGGCCTCGCTGGCCCAGCTGGTCGCCGCCTGGGCCGAAGACAAAGCCCTCAAAGAAGCGCTGGCCATCCTGCCCGAAGCCATGTACAAAGCAGCAGATGCCAACTGGCAGGCTGGGCTGGATGCGCTGGTGGGGGCCGACAATGGGCTGGTAGTGGGGCGTGGCTATGCTTTTGCCGTGGCCAACGAACTGGCCCTCAAACTCAAGGAGACCTGCGCCTTTCATGCCGAAGCCATGTCGGGCGCAGAACTGTTGCATGGCCCGGTAGCGCTGGTGGCGCCCGACTTCCCTTTGCTGGTTCTGGCGCCCAGGGACAAACCCTTTCGTGGCATGGTGAGTTTGCTGGAAAATCTGCGGGGCAAAGGCGGGCACCTGCTGGTGGCTTCCTCCGAGTCCGAGGCCCTGGAACTGGCCCATACGCCATTGCCGCTTCCCGCCCGGCTCCACCCGGTGCTCGATTCGATTCTGCTGGTTCAGGCTTTCTATCCGTTTGTTGCAGAACTTTCGGTGGCCAGGGGCTTCGACCCCGATGCCCCGCGCCACCTGTCCAAAGTGACGCGGACCAGATAGGGTCGAGGGTTGAGGGTCAAGGGGCGAAGGTCGAGGGTCGGAAGTCGCGGGTCTCAGGTCTCAGGTCGCAGGTCAAATAAAGGCCGAAGGCTGAAGGCCCAGGGCTTTTAGCTTTCAGCTATTAGCTATCGGCTATAGGCTATCGGCCATATTAGGATGTAAGTATGGAAATTCGCAGAATAGGTGTGATCGGTGCAGGGCAGATGGGCGCGGGCATTGCCCAGGTGGCGGCGCAGGCGGGCTATATGGTGGTACTGCGCGACCTCGAGGAGGCCTTCCTCGAGCGCGGCCTGAGCGGCATACGGCGTTCCATGGGCAGACTACTGGAAAAAGGCAGGCTCGATCAGAGTGCCCATGATGCCTCGCTGGCCCGTATCCAGACCTCGGTCAGCCTGGCAGACTTGAGCGGCTGTGACCTGGTGGTGGAGGCCATTGTGGAACACGAGCCTACCAAGACCAAGCTATTCCGCGACCTCGATCAAATTGTGCAGCCCGAGGCGATTCTGGCCTCCAACACCTCTTCCATTCCCATCACCCAACTGGCCGGGGTCACCCAGCGGGCCGAACGCTTTATCGGGATGCACTTTATGAATCCGGTGCCGCTGATGGAACTGGTGGAGGTGATTCGCGGGCATCTGACCGACGATGCCACCACCCAGACGGTGCTGGACGTGGCCCGCAAGATGGGCAAGACACCGGTGGAGGTTAACGACTATCCAGGGTTTGTCTCCAACCGGATACTG
Organism: uncultured Meiothermus sp.; assembly: GCF_937863175.1. Classification (GTDB taxonomy): domain Bacteria; phylum Deinococcota; class Deinococci; order Deinococcales; family Thermaceae; genus Meiothermus. The sequence continues at coordinate 8,154 of NZ_CALMCQ010000317.1, forward strand.
CTGCCCATGCTCAACGAGGCCATCCAGTGCGTGATGGAGGGGGTGGCCAGGCCGGAAGCCATTGACCAGGTGATGAAGCTGGGCATGAACCACCCTATGGGGCCGCTGACCCTGGCCGACTTCATCGGCCTGGATACCTGCCTCTCGATCATGGATGTGTTGCATCGGGGCCTGGGCGACGACAAATACCGGCCTTCGCCGTTGCTGCGCAAGATGGTGCAAGCGGGGCTGTACGGGCGTAAAAATGGGCGGGGTTTCTACCGCTACGATGAAAAAGGTAACAAAATCGGATGACCCGGCTGGATCACATTGTGGTGGCGGCAGAGACCCTCGAGCAGGGGCTCGAGTACGTTCAGACCACACTGGCCGTGGAGCTACCGCCCGCGGGAGGCAAGCACCCGCTGATGGGCACCCACAACCGCTTGCTTAACCTGGGAAATGGGGTCTATCTGGAGATTATCGCCATTGACCCCGAGGCTCTTGCGCCGGGTCGCCCGCGCTGGTTTGGGTTGGATCGCTTCGTCGGAGGGCCGCGCCTGCTGACCTGGGTGGCCCGCACCGGGGCCCTCGAGCGCTACCAATCACTCGAGCTGGGTACGGTTAGCAAGGCCAGCAGGGGAGACCTGGAATGGTTAATCGCCATTCCCGAGGACGGGCGGTTACATCTGGGTGGGGCGGTGCCTTACCTGATTCAGTGGGGCCAGAACCACCCCACCGATACCCTGCCGGATGTGGGCTGTCGCCTGGTCGAACTGATGATTCTTCACCCCCAGCCAGAACAAGTAGGCCAGGTGCTACAAAAGCTTGGTTTAGAGAACCTCCGCCTGAAGCGATCCGAAAGGCCTGAGTTGATGGCTTCTGTCCAGACCCCAGGTGGGCTCAAAGTTCTGCGATAGTCATTCGTACCTTACCCGCCAGACTCTCCTCGGGCTGCAAGACCCGCACACCCGTGCCCTGGATGCCTCGAGCATACAAGTTGAAGCCATCGGTGGCGTTGGTCACGGGCTCCAGGGCCAGCGTCCCATCGGGCGCGGTGAAGACCACCAGGTGCTCGAACACCGGGTCGGCCTCGAGCAGCAGCCGAAGATTGGAGCCTGCCCACTCGAGCACCGCCCGCCCATCCCAGCCGCCGTACACGTGGTTGAGCGGTTGCGTTCCCACCGGGCGAGCCCAGGAAAAATCCAGCTCACCCGGAATCGGCTGCATACCCTCGTGGGGAATGAAGCTGGCATCGGTCTGGTAGAAGCCCCTGGCTCCAAATTGCATAACAGCCTCACCCAGACTCCGCACGAAATAAGGGTGTAGCCCGAAGCCTGCGGGCATGGGGCTTTGGCCCTGATTGACCAGTTCCAGGGTGGTTTCCAGGGTGTGGCCTTCCAACCGGTATAACACGGCCAGCGAGAAGGGCCAGGGCCAGTTCACATCCTCAAAAAAACGGCTATCGAAGGTACCGGCAGCCGAACTGGCCCCATAAAACACCTGCCAGGGGCGGCCCCGCACATCGCCATGCTGGGTGTTGCCTTCGGGGGTGTTGGGCTCGAGCTGGTAGGTATAGCCCTCAAACTCGAAGCGTGCGGCCCGGATGCGGTTGGAATAGGGGGCCAGGATGAAGCTCGAGTAGTTGGACGATTTTTCCGGCAAGGGCGGTGGTGTAGGCCGCATAATCGGAACCCGTTCGCCGCCCCGCTTGACTTCAAAAGCTACAATGCTAGCCCCAACCTGGGGGGCGATCTCCAGACGCAACTGTTCGGTTTCGATGCATAAGCTTTCCATCCCGCGATTCTATCGCGGTTTTCACGAATACCCTGTCCTGCTATTTCAACCAGAGCTGGGGGCTTGGTCTTGAAACGAGCCTGGCAAACCAGTTTAGCAACCTGCCGATGGGTCCTTTCTGGGCGTTGCGCTGTACCGAGAGGGTGGCTTCTTCGGGGCCGACGTCGTGGCCGATCGAACGGGAGAGGAAGTAGCGGTGGTCGGAAATCCACAGATACAGGTCGGCTTCGTTGCGGCCCGGGAAGTTCTTCATCACACCGTTTTCGCGGATTTCCAGAATGGTGGGCAGATAGAGGGTGTCGTACCAGTCGGCTACAGCTTCTTTCCAGCTAATTGAGCGCTTCTGGTTGAGACCCATGAAGTACTGGTGGGTGCGGATGTGGTCGAGCAGCACGTCGTAGCGTCCGGCCTTGCTGAACAGAATGGGCTCGAGGTTGGGGTGTAGCTCGGGCAGCCGGGTCTGCTCGAGAAACTGCGCGTACTCACCCTTCAAGATCACATCCTTCAGGGTGTCGCCGGGATCGAGATCCACGGGCACATCGAGTTCGATCACGTAGGCGTCAATAAAGTGCTGGCCCAGGGCTTTGGCCAGCGCGGTTCGGTGGTTGCCGTCCTTGACAAAGTAAATGTCGCCCACCTTGTAGACATCAATGGGGGGAAACTCGGTGCCCTCGAGCTGGGCATGGCGTAGCTTGGTCCAGCGATCCAGGGTAAAGGGTTCTTTAGGCATGAACTCCGCATCGAAGTCGCCATAGCGATCCACCGTGCCGATAATTTTGTCTACTTCGATGGTTTGCAGCCCTTTGTACGACTCCCCTTTAGGCCGCAGCTCCGAGACCGCACTGTACGGCAGCAGATCGTTGGACTCGCCGCGCAAACGGCGCAGGATGTCGTGGATCAGTACACGGCGCGACAGAGTCTCTGCTTCAAACTGGGCCTGGCGCTCGAATTCCATAAACTCCACCCTGGCGGATCAACTTCAATAAAACGCAGTCTGTCTGTCACAACCCGCTTAAGGTTTCTCTTAGCCTTCTCAGGTCGCGGATTTGCCCTGGATGCGGCTGGGGGTTGTGATGTTGGGGTCTGGGTCGAAGGTTTTCTTCAACCCAGGCAGATTATAGCGCATTTGTCTAAGAGTTTTGTGTTCACTTGCGCCCTTTTCCGGGGCTTAGGGCTGGAGGTGGGGGAATCTCTGGGGATCCACGGTTCACAGGACCTGCCTGTAGTCGGTATCGCCCCCACATGGGAGGGACGGGCCCTGCGATCTGCAAATACAAGTCGGAATTTCTGGCTCGAAGGAGGCTTTGCAAAGACCTGGGGTTTGTAAGCTCCCTCATCCGCTCGGTCTAAGATGGCTTTGATGCGCACTCTGGTGGCGGGGTTGATGGGGTTGTTTACAGTGGCCTGGGCTTACCCCGCTGGGGTCTTGTATATTCCACTCGATGACCGTCCGCCCAACTGGTCACCCTGCACCTGGCAGCTGGTGCGCTGCCCGCCTCGCGCGGTCTATCAGGGTCGCGAGGGGGTAAACCTACCGGCCCTCTCGAGCTGGTTGCGAGAGCAGCCTGGGCAAACGCTAATTGCCAGCCTGGATGCGCTGGTGTACGGCGGACTGGTGCAGAGCCGCACTTCGAGCCTGGAGCCCGAAGATGCCCTGCGCCGCCTGGAAGAACTGTCCCGCTGGCGTGCGGGCAGTGGCGGGCAGGTACTGGCATTCGGAGTAATTCCTCGCTATCCCGATGCCCGCTACCGCGAGCGAAACCTGGCTCTGTTGCGCAGCCTGGGCGACGGCTTTGCGTATATCGAAGCCCCCTGGGACGATGCCCTGCTGGGCTCGCCTGCGGTGGCCGAAGCGGCCACCCTGTCCATTCCTACGCGCCCTGGGGCCGATGAGGCTGGGCAGGTATTGTTGCTGCGGGCCCTGAACCCGGGGGTGCGGGTGCGGGTGCTCTACGACTATCCCCTGGCTGGTCAGCAGATCACGCACTATGAGGGAATTCCGCTGCATGAAACCATTGCGCGGCTGCTGGCTTCGGCAGGGGCGGTTGCCGTGGAAAGCCGGCCCGATCTGGTGCTAGCGGTGTATACCGGCGGCGATCCCAGGCGCGGTGTCCTGACGGTGATGCAGGGCTTGCGCGAGGCGCCGGTGGCGGTGGCCGATATCGCCCGGGTCAACCGGGGGGATGCTTCGCTGTTGCAGTATCTGGTGGCGCTGGACATCTATCGCGATCTGGCCGCGTATGCCGCATGGGGCACCCCTGGTAACAACCTGGGGGCAGCGCTGGCCCAGGGGGGATTGTTTTCGATTCCGCTCTGCCAGCAGGCCGGAAACCCAGGGGCCGCCTGCGAGGCATGGCGCACCCGTGCCCTGGCCCAGGCCTACCTCGAGGTTCTCTGGGGGGAAATAGGCCGCCCCTGGGTGCGCGCCCGTTTTCCCGAACCGCTCACCGAGGAGGCAGCCCGCTATGTTTTTGAGCGCTTAAAGTCTGAACCGACCCCACGCTTCGTACTGGGGCAACTTCAGCCGATGGGTTTGAAATTCCCCTGGAGACGCAGTTTTGAGGCCGAGTGGCAGTACCGCCTGGAATTTACCCAACAGCGCTGAGCTTTCTTGTACGGCTTGACCGGCGCGGATGAGGCAGAAGCGGTGTCGCAGAGAGTTGAACCAAAACCAGGGTCTGGTAATTGGGGTTGCGGGTTGTGATGCATAAACATGTGCAGCGGTCATATAGGCCTAGGCTTATGCAAAGATGAACGTTTCTTATCAGGGCATGCTGGCCCTTCTACGTGAACTGGTGGGCAGCCCCGACCTGCAGTCGCTCCTGACGGCGGCGCTCGAGGGTGCCCTGCGGTTGGTTCCGGGCGCCCAGGCAGGGTCGGCCCTGGTTCGGGTGGGGCGTGGCTATCGTTTTGTGGCTATGCGCGGGCACGGCATTGGTACGCCAGACTATGAGCTCAGCCTCGAGGACGAGTTGCGCTGGTATGGGGGTCTGTTGCAGGAGGCCCAGACCGCACTCCCCAAACTCAATCGGATTCGGCCTGAGTTGAGCGGGCTTGTCAGCGCCGACCGCACCACCCTCGAGCCCATTACCTGGGTGCTGACCATCCCGATCCCACTGGGGGGCCAAATTGAAGCCTGGCTTTGCCTGGATCGTGTGGAGGCCGAGGCTTTTCCCGAGGAAGCCCTGCCGCTGGCTCACGAACTGGGCCGCAGTCTGGGGGTGGTCTTGCAGACCCTCGTGGAACGGCGAAAAACCCAGTCCCGGCTCGAGCGCGAAGAGCGTCTGGCCCGCGTGCTGGGGGTGCTTTCTACCTTTCGTGAGGCCGAGTTGCTGTGGCATTCGCTGCCCCATCTGATTCTGGAAATTGTGGGAGAGCAGCGGGCGGTGGCTTTGCAGCGGGTCGGCGATGAACTCAAAACCTTCTCGGCTGTGAACTGGAAAGAGCCGATGGGCCGCCTGATTCCCCGAAGCAATGGGGTTTTCTGGATGGC
>NZ_CALMCQ010000318.1 GCF_937863175.1 uncultured Meiothermus sp.
CGGATTCAAAAAGATCATCCTCCAACCCGAAGACCCGGAGGCTCTCTTTTGGAATCCTGGAGCACCCCCCTCCCGGACGGTCGGCGAAAAAAAGTGTCTCCTTCCGGTCGGGTTCCGAATCTGGTATCGTAGAGAATTTTCTGAACCTGTACACCCTCATCCCAACTCCAGTCTGTCCGGTTTCTCTGAGGTACGATAAAATACCAGCAAGCGCCAGCCGTCTGAGAAGTGCGGGTCTCTGGTGAAAAGCCTGTTGGCGTTTGAGATTCAGGAGCCTCATGCATTTAACCAGCATCCCCATTTACGATCACCATGCATACTCCGTGTTTACGGAAGAGCGCTGGCGTCAGGAACCGCTCGAGCGCTACTTCACCCAGAACCCTGGCCCCGGGATGCTCCCCTTTGTGCAGGGCAGCCTGTTTTTTCGCCGCAGTGTGCGTGACCTGTCCGAGTTTTATGGCTGTGAACCCACCGTGGAGGCCATTGGGGAGGCCCGACAGCGACACAACTACACCGAGCTGGCCCGCTGGCTGTTTGCCGAAGCCAATATTTCCTATCTGCTCATCGAGGATAGCGTGGTGGACGGTGGCCTGTGGACCATCGGAGAGTGTGACGAACGCTTGCCCCCGGTGGCTCGGCGGGTCATGCAACTCGAGGCCGAACTGGTCAAATTCCTCGAGCGCTACGACAGCGCTACACGCCTCCTGAACGCGTTCGAGGATCATTTGCGGGCCATGGCACCTACCGTAGCAGCTTTCAAAAGCGTAGTGGCCTACCGAACTGGGCTGGACATCGGCCGCCACAACCTGGTTGAACTCGAGCGTGCCTATAGCGAATTGCGCCGTACCCTGACCCCCGGCCAGACCCCGCGCATGCTCAACAAGCCCTTGCTGGACTCCATGCTGTGGATGGCCCTCAAGGTAGCCGGCGAGGTAGGCAAGGCGGTGCAGTTTCACACGGGCTATGGCGATCCCACCCTGGATCTGCGCCTGGCCAATCCCCTGGGGCTACGCGGGGTGTTGGAGGCCCCCGAGTTGCGTGGGCTGAGAATCGTCTTGCTGCACTGTTATCCCTACGTCCGGGAAGCGGGCTATCTCAGCAGCAGCTACCCCGGTGTTTACCTGGATCTGGGTCTGACCATCCCCGCCGGAAGCGTGCACGCCATGCGCTCTGCTCTGCACGAGGCCACCCACCTGGCCCCCATCAGCAAAGTGCTCTTCTCCACCAGCGCTCGCCACAGCCCGGAGATGTTCTGGATTGCGGCCCGCTGGGGGCGGCGCATTCTGGCCCAGGTGCTGGAGCAGGCTGTCTACAACGGCGACCTCACCACCGAGGAAACCGAGTGGGCCGCCGAACGCATCCTCTCCCTCAATGCAGCCGACCTCTACGGCACTTTTGCCAGCCCTCCCACCGAGCCGGTGGTCTCGTTGTTTTAGATACAGCCTGTAGCCAGCCCATCGTTTATAGCTAGGGGTCTGGGGTTGGGGCCAGGCCCAGGTGCATCACGTATTTTTCAGCGCCGCCCCGGTGGGCATAGTGCTCGTAGACTTCCCAGAGATCGCGCTGCAAAGCTTTGGCATCGGCCCGGTCGAGCCTAAGACCCCCTGTCCAGAGGTTGAGGGTGGCGGGGTACTGGGGCTTTAGAAATTCGGGATCGCCCTCGTAATCGTCCAGGCGTGACCCCCAGATCAACAACCCATCCTCGTTGAGATAGACCACCATTTGCGACTCATAATCGCTCTCTCCCAGGGCTTTTTGCAGGCCGCGCTCGAGCTGCGACTTCCAGGATACATGTTCGGTCAGGTTTTCCAGCAGGGTATGCGGCACCAGATCCAGAGGAATCCGGAAGGCGGTAGCGGTGGCCTGGTAGTGCTTGATGGGTCGGCCCCGCCGGGGTTCTACCCTTACGACTTCCAGCAGCCCTGCGCGTAGCATTTGCAGGACGCGGTAGTGCATGGTCTGGAGGGGTAGCTTGAACTCCTCGGCGGCTGCCCTGACCGTGGTGGGTTGGCGCATGAAGGGTTTGAGGAAGACAGCCACATCGGGGTCGGCCAGGATACGGGCGGCAAGCGAATTATTCGGCTCCAGAAGCTTGCTTTGGAGCGTATGCAGCCGGCCACCCCCCGCCCCTTCTATGTCCAGGAGGGACGCCTCCTGGATACTGACTTTTTTTAGCCTTCTGGACATATTTACACTCTACTCCAAATCCTGGCTTTCTTATTGAGTAGACTCTGTCTAGACTTTAGGAGTCTAGCCTCAGACGCCTGGGCCGGAACCTCGAGCCCAGGTTTATTTGGGAGAACTATGCAGCAGGGGTATTTATCGGGACTGCGGGGGTTCACGCTGGTGGCCTCAGGACAATTGGTCTCGCTGGTGGGCAGCGGCATGAGCCAGTTTGCCCTTACCATCTGGGCCTTCGAAAAAACCGGGCTGGCAACCTCGCTGGCCCTGATGGGCTTCTTCTATCTGGTACCGCTCATCCTCATCTCCCCCTTTGCGGGAGCCTGGGTAGACCGGGGAAACCGCAAGCTGATGATGATGATCTCCGACCTGGGCGCCGCGGTCGGAACACTGGCGGTGCTGCTGCTATATCAGGGTGGGAGCCTGGAAATCTGGCACCTCTACGCTGCAGGTGTGCTGGGCGGTCTGACCAACGCCTTCCAGTGGCCGGCATACTCGGCGGCCATCTCGACCATGCTCGACAAGAAAGACTACGCCAGGGCCAGCGGTATGATCGCGCTGGCGGAATCTGCGTCGGCCATTGGTGCGCCGGTTCTGGCGGGCATCTTTTTGGGGGTGATTGGTCTGGGGGGCATTTTGCTCCTGGATTTGGTCACTTTTGCCGCAGCATTCCTCACCTTGTTTCTGGTGCATATTCCCCAGCCCAGGCAGAGTTTGGCGGGGCTGGAAAGCCGTGGAAGCCTGCTCACAGAGGCGATCTATGGGTTTCGCTTCATCTTTGCCCGGCCCAGTCTACTGGGTTTGCAAATGGTGTTTCTGCTGGGAAACCTCACGGCCAACCTGGGCATGGCCATTATGGCCGCCATGGTTCTGGCCCGCACTGCCTCGAGCGAGACCGCGCTGGCCACCGTGCAGAGCGCGGCAGGCATTGGTGGGGTGCTGGGCGGCTTGCTGCTGGCAACCTGGGGAGGCCCCAGGCGCAAGGTGCATGGGGTGCTGGTGGGCTGGGTACTCTCTAGTCTGTTTGGCAGTGTTTTGCTGGGTCTGGGGCAGAGCGTCTGGTTCTGGGCGGCCAGCGCATTTGCAGCTTCGCTGATTGTGCCCATTCTGAATGGTTCCAACCAGGCCATCTGGCAGGCCAAGGTGCCGCCCGACGTGCAGGGAAAGGTCTTCTCGGCCCGGCGCATGATTGCCTGGGTGGCGGGGCCGGTAGCCATGCTGATAGCAGGGCCGCTTGCGGACCGCGTCCTCACCCCCGCCATGATGCCCGGCGGCTCCCTGACAGATCTGTTTGGCGGACTGCTGGGTGTGGGGCCTGGGGCCGGTATGGCCCTGCTGCTGGTGGTAAGCGGTCTGTTGGGAATGGTGGTGGGTATGGGGGGCTACTTTTTCCGGGTGGTGCGCGAGGCCGAAGACCTGATTCCTGACCACGACCAAACCCACGGGGCTACCCTCGAGACCCAAGCCAAACCTGCAGCATCGTAGCTCTATCGCGGTTCTCGCGTTATCGCTTTTTGACAACCGCTTTACTGGACTTTCAGAGTGGTTTGCAGGTTGTTGTAGCCGGTACTGGCTTCCCAGGTATTCTGGTTGGCCAGCCGAATGGCATACTCGGGCCGGCTCGAGAGTCCGCTTGCTGCGTCGGGCAGATGCAGCAACAGATCGTACTCCCCGGCAGGCAGGCTAGTCGGCAATGCTACGTCAATTCCTATGGTGGTGGTCTGCCCAGCCCTCCAGCGGCGGGGATCGCTACTCACTGCAACCGTATAGACGGCCTGGGTGCCCCTGGCCCGCAGCACAAGCTGCACCGGGCGGGGATTGAAGGGGGTGGCGAAGCCGTCGTTGGCGATCTCCAGGCTCATCTGCAAACGCCCGCTGCGACCCACCTGCTCGGGCACTACTGCGCGCACCAGGCGGAAACGGTAGCCCAGCTTGCGGGCAATTTCGTCGAAGCAGCCCTCGGCCCGCCAACGGTCTATGGCTGGGCGGTAGAAGGTCAGGTTGAGGTAGCTCCAGCGGAAGCGGCGCATCTCGGCCAGGGCGGTGGGGCAGTCGGTTCGTTGCTGCCCGGAGTTAACCTGGCAGGTTTCCCCACCCACCCCGGTAAACTCGCTCATGCGCTCGAGGTAGCTCTGCATGGCGCTCTTCTGGCCGATGGGATGATAGGTGCCAGTATCGTCGGGGCCAGACAGAAAACAGTCGTTGTGGTGGCCTACACGGGCCTGGTTACTGCCGCTGAAGCCGGTATTGCTGTCCAGGGGGGTGGGGTACAGGGCCATCAAATCGCCGGGATAGCGCAACTGCACCATGCGATCCGACGGAGTCGCTGTCAGTAATGCGTTCAGAATTGTCCGCTTGTTGGTTAATGAGGTCAGGCCGTTGGTGGAAGCATGCCACTCGCCCCAGGCTCCAATAAAGCCAGCCTGGAGCACCAGAATTACATCTTTGTAATCGTGCAGC